>JACQFU010000513.1 GCA_016199905.1 Candidatus Wallbacteria bacterium | reverse complement strand
GCACGCGGCGGGGATCCTGCATCGGGACTTGAAACCCGACAACCTGTTCCTGGATCGCGCGCGTGGGTTGCTCGTGGGAGACCTGGGGATCGCGAAGGACACTCTGCGAAGCGGAGTGGCGACGACGTATGGCGTGCTGGTGGGAACGCCGGCCTACATGGCGCCGGAGCTGGCTCGCGGAGGGGCCGCTTCCCCGCAGTCGGATCTCTACGCGCTGGGCGTGGTGCTCTTCGAGTGCCTCACGGGTCGCGTGCCGTTCAACTCGGACAATCCCGTGGAGCTTTTGACTCTTCATTGGACCGCGCCCATTCCCTCGGCGCGGGACGAACGGCCCGAGTTGCCGCCGGCGGTCGACGGAATGCTGGCCAAGGTCCTGGCCAAGAAAGTCGAGCAGCGGCCCTGGGACGCCCGAGCATTCGTCGCGGAGCTGAGAAACCTGCCGCGCACCGAGCAGGAGCGGCCTGTTTCGGGTCACAACCGGACGGTGCGAATGCGAGTGTCGCAGGCGCCCGCGGGCATGGGCACACGGCACGTGTCCGTGCGAGGCACGACGGCCCCGCGTCCGCGATGGTTCGCCTGGGTCGCGACGGCCGCGGTGGCCGTGGCGATGCTCGGTGGACTGGCGTTCTGGAGGAGCGCCCGCCCAACGGTGCCGCCGCCATCGCCCGTACCGGCAGCGTCCGCGGCTCGCCCGACGAACGCCGCGAGCCCTTCGTCCCAGGTCGAGCAGGTCTCCCGCGCGTCTCTTGCGGCTTTGGCATCATCGAACCAGCGGCTCGACAAGTTGCTCCAGGGAGTTGCGAAGGACCCTGGCACGGCGGGTCCGGACGAGGTGTTGCGCAAGGTGCTCGTCGTCTGGGGCGAGGGCATTGCGAGTTTCGACAGGTTGTGGGAAGTCCAGGGGCAGCTCCGCGCGGCCGGGGAGTCGCGCGCCGACAGGCTCACTGGCCGGACGCTGGCGGGAATCTTTGCACTGTTCCTGCACACGCGCACGGAGCTGAAGGCGGTTCTCGATCTGCTTCGATACAGGACGCCGGGCGTTCCGTTCCTGGGAAAGAAGATGTCGGATGAAGATCGGATCGAGAGCTTCGACGCGGGGGTGGGAACGGGGGCCCTGAGGTTGTGGCGAACACTCCCTATGAGCCTGGAGCGGACCCGAGGTGCCGCCTGGGTCGGCGGACGATGCGTGTTGGTCGCGAGGACTCGCCGCAGTCCGCAGGCACTTCACATCAACGCGTTGAGCCGCGAGGTGACGCGCCTGGCAGAGGACGCATTGACGCGGCTGGGCGCTCACGGCCCGGAGGCCGAACCCGACATGTTCGTAACCTGGATGGTGCTGGAGGCGCTCAAGTACGTGGGCATCCGCGAGGCTCGGTTGAAGCTCGAAGAGCGAGTGCTCGCGCCGCTCGAAGCGGCGGGGCCCGGCCAGCGGGTCGATCGGCGCGAGGAGCTGATCCGGGCGATGCTGGGCTGGGACCACGCGATGTTGCTTCAGGAGCTGAAAGCCGACATGAGCCACGAAGTTCGGACTCGGCTGCTGGCGGAGTTCGTCCGATTGCGCGAGCGGCTCGCGCGAGACTGGGCAGGCGAACCGGAGCCGACGGTCGATCCGGTGCCGGGGGTCGGCGACTCGCTGGCGGACTTGCTCAACGCGAAAGCCTCATTCATGGAGGCTTCCGCAAAACAGATCCGGGAGCTGGCGCTCGAGGTGGGCGCCGCCGTGCCCGCGCTCTCGAAGTGAGGGGGGGCCTCTACTCTCCGAAGGCGCCCGCCGAGCGCAGGCGGGCGATCTCGTCGTCGGCCAGGCCGGCCTCTCGGAGTACTTCGTCGGTATGCTGGCCGGGCCGCGGGGCGGCTCCGCCCGGGGCCGCCGGGGTGGCGGAGAAGGCGACCGGAAAGGCGGGCTGGCGCACGACAGTTCCGCCCTCGGTGGGGACCTCCCAGGCGGCGCCGCGGTAGCGGGCTTGCGGATGGTCGAAGGCCTCGCGAACGTCCAGCACGGGCTCGACGCAGGTATCCAGAGAAGCCAAATGCTCCACCCACTCCGAACGGGTGCGGGTCTCGAAGATCGCCTGCAGCCGCGTTTTGAGCGGCGCCCACTCCGAAGGCGGCAGGAGCAGGGCGTCCGGGACGCCCTCGACGCCGGCGGCCGAGCACAGGCGCGTCCAGAACTTCGCCTCCAGGGCCGCGACCGCGAGCCGGCCGCCGCAGGCGCAGCGATAGATGGAGTACGCCGGATGGTCTCCTGAAAAGACCGAAGGGCTCTGTCGAGTCGTTTCGCCTTCGGCAAGCCTGTTGGCGCCGTCGAAGCCGAGGAAGGCGAGCACGCCGGCGTGCATCGAGACGTCCAGGACCTGACCGCGGCCGGTGCGATCGGCCTCGCGTAGCGCCGCCAGGATGGCCACCACTGCCCAGAGTCCGCCGCCCGCCAGGTCCGCCACGGGCACGCTCGGCATCGCCGGCTGGCCCGCTTCGCGGTCCAGGACAGGTGGGGACGCCTGTCCTACCCGTCGGGCCGCGCCCCCCAGCGAGAGCAGGCCCGCCAGCGCTTCGTAGCCCAGGTCGTGACCCGCGCGCAGCGCGTGCGGCCCGCTCTGTCCGTAGCCGGTGATCGAGCAATAGATCAGCCTCGGGTTCTCGGGCCAGAGCTGGTCCCAGCCGAGGCCCAGCCCCTCCATCACGCCGGGACGGAATCCCTCCACGAGCACGTCGGCCCACTGCGCCAGCCGTCTCCCCGCCTCGCGCCCCGCCGGCTTCTTCAGGTCGAGCACCAGCCCCTTCTTGCCGCGGTTGAGATAGGCGAAGGCTGCGCCGTAGCTGCCGGCCATCGGCGGGAACCCTCGCATGTAGTCCCCCGGCCCCGGGTCCTCGACCTTCACGACTTGCGCGCCCAGGTCGGCGAGGATCTGAGTGGCATAGGGACCCGGGACGAGCCTGGAAAAATCGAGGACCTTCAACGAAGCGAGCGGACCGGGCATGGGAGACAGTGTGGCATGGGCCGGCCGTCCTTGCCCGGCTTCCCGCGCTTCGATAGAGTGCCCGGGATGAAGATCCTCAACGGGCTGCTGGTGTTCGTGCCAATCGCGATCCTGGCAGAGGTCTTCCACGCGGCCCCGGTGGCGCTGTTTCTGTCGGCCGCGCTGGGCATCGTGCCGCTGGCGCACGTGCTGGGCGAAGCCACGGAACACGTGAGCGAGCACGTCGGGCCAGGCCTGGGCGGTTTCCTGAACGCCACCTTCGGAAACGCCACCGAGCTGATCATCGGACTGATGGCCATCCGCTCGGCCTCCCTGCTGCAGCTCGCATCGCTGAATCCGCCTGCCGGCAAGAGCGCGGCGCAGCTCGTGCAGAGCGCGGAGGATCTGATCGACGTCGTGAAGGCGTCGCTGACGGGCTCGATCATCGGCAACCTGCTCTTCATCCTGGGGCTCGCCTTCCTGGTCGGCGGATACGGCCGCGAGAAGCAGGTGTTCAGCGCCAAGGTGGTCGGCGTCGGGGCGGCGATGATGACCCTGGCCGTGACCGGGCTGATGGTCCCCTCGATCATCTACTGGCTCGACAAGATCGGCAAGGAGCAGGCAAACCACCTCAGCGACGCGACCTACGTTCATTTGAGCGACCACGTATCGATCGTGCTGCTGGCGATCTACTTCCTGTCGCTCGTCTTCAGCTTCAAGACGCACAAACACCTCTATCGCTCGCCTGAGGACGAGGACTATTCTCCGGCGCGCCTGGAGGCGCACTGGAGCATGCGCAAGGCCTGCACGGTGCTCGCGGTCGCCACTCTGATCATCGCCGGGCTCTCGGAGATCCTCGTCGGCTCGCTGGAGGAAGCCGGCAAGGCGATGCACCTCAACCCGATCTTCATGGGGCTCTTTGTCGTGGCGATGGTCGGCAACGCCGCCGAGCACGCCTCGGCCGTGATGATCGCGCGCAAGGACAAGATGGACCTGGCCATCAACATTGCGATGGGATCGAGCATGCAGGTGGCGCTCTTGCTGGCACCGATCCTGGTGCTGGTGAGCAACCTGACGGCCAAGAGCATGACGCTGGTCTTCAAACCCCTGGAGGTGGCGGCCGTCGGCATCAGCGTCGCCATCACCACGATCGTGAACCTGGACGGAGAGTCGAACTGGCTGGAGGGAGCACAACTTCTTTCGGTTTACGCCATCCTGGGGCTCGCGTTCTTCCACGCCTTCTGAAGATGAACTCACACGCCATCAAGCAAGCGCTGCGCGTCATGCCCTACGGGGTCTACGTCCTCGGGACGGAGCACGACGGCGAGACCCGCGTGGCGACCGTCACCTGGGTGACTCAGGCATCCTTCTCGCCTCCGCTGGTGGTGATGGGCGTGAAGAAGACCGGGCGCCCCTACGGCGTGCTCAAACACAGCCGCAAGTTTGCACTGAGCGTCCTGGAGACCGGTCAAAGGGAGATCGCGTATGCGTTCTTCAAAACCGCTTCGGTTGTTGACGGATCGGCCTGCGGGTTCGGCTTCGAGACGGCCCGCACGAAGGCGCCGATCCTGACGCGGGCGCTCTCCTGGCTCGAGGGCAAGGTCATCCACATCGACGAGACCGGAGATCACGCGGTCGTCATCGGGCAAGTCACCAACGGCGGGCTCAAGCGCGACGGGCTGCCGCTGACGCTGGCCGAGCTGGGGCTGAAGTATGGCGGATGAGGCCGCGCGGAGAGGACCGCCGTGAAGAGCGCAAAGGATGGCTGGGCGCTGCTGCTGCTGCCGGCGGCATTCTGGCTGGCCGTCGCTGGGCTGCAAG
>JACQFU010000512.1 GCA_016199905.1 Candidatus Wallbacteria bacterium | reverse complement strand
GTTCTTCCTTGAGCCCGCGGACGACCTCGATTCCGACGACTCCGCAACCTATGAGGCCCACACCCAGCTCACGCATCGCAGTCCTCCCGCAGCCGCCTTTGGACAGGGCGCTTAGCGGCTCCTCCCCTCGACCTTCAGGATCATCGATCCCAGCGCGGTGGACAGTGACGCCACTAGCGCAAACGGCAGCAGCGGCGTCGTCGCGGCGCGGGTGATGTAGCGCAAGTAGACATAGGCGAAGGCCGTGCTGAAGCCGAAGAAAACGAGCGACCGCCCCTGATCGACGCGCGACATGTCGGCCTCCTCGGGCGGCCACTCGGCGGCGGCGGCCTTCTTGGCCAGCTGCTTCTTGAGAGTGTTGAGGAGCACGACGTTGTCGCGAATGACCGCGAACTCACGGTAGAAAGCGTAGACGCTGTACGCCACGGCGCCGGCCGCCAGGATGCCGTGAAGGATGGGCGGCAGACGGTGAGACATCGCGAATCCGCCGGCGATGACCGCGGCCACGATGGCGAAGATGGCGTTGAAGACCCAGGGGAAGGCCCGCTTCTTCATGGTCTTCGTCTCTTCCACCAGCGCTTCCTCGAGACCGTGCGTGGAGACAGCTTCCTTGATGGAGAGGCCAGTCCCCAGGAAGTAGGTGAAAACGGCGCAGTGGACCGTGCAAGCCAGGAGCGCCGCCATCATCCCCAAGGTCAGATGGTGCGGGAAACCCGGGAGAAAAGAAGCCCCCAGAGCGCCGGAAGCCAGCGCCACGCCGAATGCAACCAGAGAGCCCGAGGCGAGGAGAGTCAGCAGGAGCGGCATGACGGAGACAGCAATTCTAGCGGACTGGGGTGGCGCGCGTCAAAAGCAAAGTGGGACGGGGACGGTCGTTACTTGTACGACTCCATCAGCTGCTCCAGCACGGCTCGAGGCGGGCGCAGGTCGTCCTCGCCCAGCTCGACCAGGGGACGGTCGGGGAGGTTGAGGCGAGTGTCGAGGCTGGGCCGGTTCTTCTCCAAATAGAGCAGGCCGGTCAGGAGCTGATTGGATAGGCGGGCGTCGGCCAGGGTCGACAGGGCCAGCTTTTTCGAGAAGGGATCGTAGTCTCGATCGAGCTTCCGCAGGATCAAGTAGCTGCCGTCCGGAAGCTCGACGCGCTTGGTCGTGCCCTCCTCGTAATCGACGGTGATCGGCTCGTAGTGCGAGACGAACCCGAGCTCCTGCAGGCGGATGTCGTTGTCCTTCACGAAATCGTAGCTCTTGGTGCTTCCCTCGTGGTTGTTGAAGGTGACGCACGGGCTGATGATATCGATGAAGGACAGGCCGTCGTGGGAAAGGGCGCCCTTGAGCAGGGGCACCAGCTGCTTGCCGTCGCCGCTGAAGCTCCGGGCGACGTAGCCGCATCCCAACTCGATTGCCAGGGCGCAGGTGTCGATGGGCTCGTAGTCGTTGAGCGAGCCGCCCTTCTGCTTGGAACCGACGTCGGCGGTTGCGGAGAACTGCCCCTTGGTGAGGCCGTAAACGCCGTTGTTCTCGACGATGTAGAGCATCTTCACGTTGCGGCGGAAGATCTGGCACATATGGTTGAGGCCGATCGAGGCCGAATCGCCGTCTCCGCTGACGCCGATGCCGATCAGCTTGTGGTTGACGGCGAGCGCGCCGGTGGCCAGGGCCGGCATGCGGCCGTGGACGCTGTTGAAGCCGTGCGAGCGCGACAGGAAGTAGGTAGGCGTCTTGCTTGAACAGCCGATCCCGCTGAACTTGGCGACTCGATGAGGCTCGATTCCCAGCTCGTAGAACGCACTGATGATGTGGCCTGTGATGGCGTCGTGACCGCATCCGGCGCACAGCGTGGACCTGGAGCCCTTGTAGTCGTTCTTGGCAAGGCCGATTCGATTGACGTTGGCTTTGGTGGTTTCGGTAAGGGTGAGAGTCATGGTCAGTCAGCGCACTCCTTCTCGGCGGCGACGATCTGCTCGGTGATGCAGGCCGCGTCGATCGGCATGCCGTCGTAGTGCAGCACGCTGGCAAGCTTGGAGGTGTGGGCCGGGTAGTGAATTCTCAGGATGGATAGCATCTGGCCCGTCTGGTTCTGCTCGACGACGTAGACGCGTTCGTGCTCGGCGAGGAAGCGCTCCACGGCGCCGTTGAGAGGCAGGGCCCGCAGGCGCAAGTAGTCCGTCTGGATTCCGCTCGCAGAGAGCTGATCGCGGCTCTCGACCACGGCCCAGTGGCTGGTGCCGTAAGCCAGCAGCCCGACCCGCGTGTCGCCTCCGTTCTGCAGGATGGGCGCAGGCACCTGCTGCGAGGCGGTCTCGAACTTCTTGGCCAGGCGGTCGAGCATTCGCTTGTAGTCGCCAGGTTTCTCGGTGTACTGAGCAGCCTCGTTGTGACCGCTGCCGCGGGCGAACCAGCCGGCCAGCGGATGCGGGTTGCCGGGCAACGTGCGGTACGGGACGCCGTCGCCGTCGACGTCGCGATAGCGCTCGAATTTGCCGACCCGGTTCAGATCCTCCTCCGAGAGGACTTTGCCGCGATCCAGCGGCTTCTCGGGATACTTGAACGGGTCCGACATCCAGACATTCAGTCCGAGGTCCAAGTCCGACAGGACGAAGACGGGCGTCTGGAAACGATCGGCCAGGTCGAAGGCGGCCATTCCGAAATCGAAGCACTCCTCCACCGAGGCTGGCAGAAGGACGATGTGCTGCGTGTCGCCGTGGCTCAGGTAGGCGACCTTCAGGATGTCGCCCTGGGCGGTGCGTGTCGGCAACCCCGTGCTGGGGCCGGCTCGCTGGATGTCGAAGACGACGCCGGGGGTCTCGGTGTAGTAGCCGAGCCCAGCGAACTCGCTCATCAGGCTGATACCTGGGCCGGAGGTGCTGGTCATGGCGCGCGCACCGGCCCAGCCCCCGCCCAGCACCATCCCCAGAGACGCAATCTCATCCTCGGCCTGAATGACGGCGTACTTGGCCTTGCCGTCCTTGTCGTGGCGGTGCTTTCGGGCGAACTCGATGAACGCCTCGGGCAGAGAGCTGGAGGGCGTAATCGGGTACCAGGCACAAAGCGTGCAGCCCCCGAAGAGCGCGCCCATCGCCGCTGCGGCGTTGCCTTCGATGAGGATCTTGCCGGCCGTCAAATTTCGCGTCTCCAGCCGGAAGGGGTCCTTCTTCCGGAGTTTTTCGCGGGCGTAGGCCGCACCCTCCCTGAGAGCGCCCAGGTTCAGCGCAACCGCTTTGGCCTTGCGTGCGAACTGCCTCTGGACGGCTTGCTCGACGGCAACCGGGTCCAGGCCAAGCAGCTCTTGCAAGACTCCGACGTAGACCATGTTGGTCACGAGTTTCTTGAGCTTGGGGTCGGTGGTGACCTTGCCCGCCAGGGTTGTGAAGGGGCAGGCGTAGACGACAAGGTCCTCTCGCCGTGGCTTGTAGGCCAGGGCTTCGTTGTAGACGAGGACCGAGCCGGGCCGAAGCTCGGCGACATCGGCATCGATGGTGTTCTCGTTCATCGCGACGCAGATGTCGACGTCTCTGCTTCGGCAAGCGTAGCCGCGCTCGTCGACCCGGATGGTGAACCAGGTCGGCAGGCCCGCGATGTTGGACGGAAAGAGATTTTTCCCATTGCAGGGAACACCCATGTTGAAGATGGAGCGCAACAGGATCAGGTTTGCCGACTGGCTACCGGAGCCGTTGACCGTGCCCACCTGGATGGTGAAGTTGTTGAGCGTACTTTCCACCGGCGATCGAGACCTCCTGGAGCCCCTTGGGGACGTCGGACCGGAGCGGTCTGCGCGCGACCGTTTTGCCCCGTCGCGCGTGCCCCGAGAGGAATGTACTGCCGCACCCTGCCCGGCGCGGAGAGATGTCGATCATATAGGTCTGGAGCGGGCAAGTCAAGAGAACTAGCGCCTAGGCACTGACCCCTCGCGCTGCTATACTTCTAGAATGTGGGCCGGCTAGCGCTTCGCACACAGCGGCAAGGCATTGGGACGGTATTCCTAATCGCCCTTTCGGTGGTGGTCGTGCTCTCGATCATGATGCTGGCCAACTCGCTGTTCACCTCGAAAGTGCGCGAGAACACGGTCGACATCAGCGTGAGCGACCGGGCAGCCATCGTGGCGGAGTCGGCGGTCGAAGAGGTCTCC
>JACQFU010000527.1 GCA_016199905.1 Candidatus Wallbacteria bacterium | reverse complement strand
GAGCGCAGACCGCGCCGAGCCGTTCGGACAGCGGCGGCACCGAGAGCCCCTCCAGGTCGCCGTGGATCGCCCGCAGCTCCACCACGAGCGAGACCATCGACTGCACGTACTCGCGCGAGAGGTAGTTCTCGGGCCTGTCGAGGCGGCCGTCGAGCTCTCCCAGTCGAGCCAGCTTTTCGACGCTTCCGCTGGAAGTGCGCAGCTCGAGCCGCACCTCCTCCACGGCGGAAAGATCGTCCAGCGTGGCGGGCGCCTTCGGGGCGACGTGAACGAAGGCGGCCAGCGCTTCCGACTCCGCGACCTTGGTGAGGAAGCCCTTTCCCTGCTCGTAGAGTCGGTCGAGCAATTCACTCTCGAAGCTGAAGCGCTCGGACGAATGAAGGGCCACGGCCTGCTCCGGGTCGACGATAATCCAGGGAGCGACCGCCTTTGGCGGCGGGGGCTGGGCGGCTTCCAGAGCCCGCGTCAACTCCGGACAGACGCCTGCCCGATCGACATCGAAGAAGTCGCCCTCCAGACGCGCTCCGAGGGCGTGAGCGGCCTGTCGATAGCGTTCGGCGCGGTCACCTTCGAGCCGATAGGTCGTGCGCGGCAACGGCAGCAGTACCGCGGGTTCGCGGGTCTCGTCGCTCATTCGATCCGCCCGCGCCTGTCCAGCGTGTAGATCGTCGCCGGTTCGCCCTTCTCGTCGGTCCCACCGAGGCGGTCCTGGATCTCGCGGGAGCAGAGGACGTAGCGGACCCGTTGCTCGATCAGGTTGGTCTGCCGTTCCTGCGGCTCACCGATCAACTCGTCGAGGAACCCTGTCCTGGGCCTGCCGCTTTCGATGATCACGCGCTCCAGGCTCACCTTCAGGAGGAACGGATGTTCGACTCCGTCGAAGAGGTGCTGCAAGAAATTGGAGTTGGCGGACCCGGGGGAGTAATAGGGGCCGATGGTGTACCGATCCACGCTCTTGGGGTGGACGCCATCGCGGAAGTAGAGCGTCTCGACGGTCTCGGGCAGGGGCCGGGTGAACTCGGCGCGGATTCGTTCGTGCAGGGGCGAGTCCTTGCGGACCTCCTCCAGTGGACGGGTTTCCTTGTCCTGGGTGAAGAAGCAGGAGCAGTAGCGGAACAGCCCGGCTCGCTCGTCCCATCCGCGCCAGCCGAGCCGGTAGAAACGCAGGGTGTCGGTCTCCTTCAACAGGATCGGGTGCAACACACGGAAGTCCTCGGCAATCTCGGCGCCCTGGATGCGCAGCATGTGGTGGCGCCTGGCCAGGGCTGCGTGTTCCTCGGAAGGAAACTCGCCCGCCCAGATCCGCTTGCGCATCTGTTCCAGGAGATCGGTCTCGCTGACGCCCGCGCGCAAGCCTCGTTCGGCTGCCCGCCACTCGCTGAACAGGTAGTAGAGATCCTCCGTGCAGGGAAAGCCGCTGTCGTCGCGGTCGATCCGTCCGCCAGGCAAGAGCCCGTCGATCCGATAGAATGGAGCGAGCTGCCGCATCGTGTTGGCCAGCAGGCGGCAGTAGTGCGCCACGGCGGCCTGGTTCAGCTTCTTGGCCAGCACCGTGGTCAGGGCCTCGAGACGGCCCGCCAGGATCAGCAGGTGATCGGTCTCGGGGGGCGGCGGGGCCTCCTCTTCCTCGGAGATGACGAACAGCTCGTCCATCGCCCCGCCCGCCTCACTCGAGCCGGCGCCGGATGACGCCCGTCGCCTTCCAGAAGACCAAGGCGTCGAAGAGGATGAGGATGGCGGAAGCCTGAAGCAGCAGCCAGCCGTCGGGCGACGTCCGCAGCATCGCATCGCGGGCGACTTCCGTGGCGTAGGTGAGCGGGTTGGCCCAGACGACGTATTGCATCGGATGGGGCATCACCTGGCGAGGCATCAGCGCCGTGGAGAGGAAGAGCAGCGGCTGGGTGATGAAGCCCGTGACGGCGAAGAAAGCGCCGTGGTGCGGGAAGAGAAACGCCAGCATCAGCGAGAGGACGGTGAAACCGATCGACAGCAGCAGCGAGATCCAGAGGATCACGAGGAAGCCCGGGAACCCGCTTGCGATGCGGACTCCCATCAGGAAGGCCACCAGGAGGATGAGCAGAGCCTGGGCCAGGCTGAAGGCCGAAGTGAAGAGAAAGCGGCTGGCCACGAGCGACCCGCGCCAGGAGGGTGTGACCAGGATCTTGGCCAACATTCCGGACTCGCGATCGAACAGCAGCGGCACGCCGCCCATCATCGCGTTTCCGAGCACGGTCAGCGCCAGAATGCCGGCGGTCTGAAAGGCGAGGTAGTTGTCGGTGCCGAAGACGTCCGGCCTCCAGCGGGCCACGCCCGAGAAGACGTTGCCAAAGAGCAGCAACCAGAGCAGCGGTTGCATCAATCCGAAGACGATCATCATCCGCTCGCGGGCAGCCTGCAGCACCCAGCGACGAGTCAGGGCGCGGGTCTCCTGCCAGAAGGCGGGCGCAGAGAGCGGCACCAGCTCCGCAGCCATCAACCCACTGCGCGTCGTTGCCTCGGTTTGCATTCGGGAAAGCTCCTAATCTCTCATCGAGCGGCCCGTGAACTTGAGGAAGACGTCGTCCAGGGTAGGCCGCGAGAAGTGGAAGGCTTCGACGTGGACGCCTGCGCCGGAGACGGCCTCGAAGACTCCGGGGACGCTCTGCTGGCCGGGCTCGACATAGACCAGCAGGTTTTGCCCAACCACGACCTCCCGCACGAAGGAGAGCGTTTGCAGACGAGGGGCCACATCTCCCTGGGCGCGTGCGAGATCGGCCTCGGCGAGCTTGAGGGTGATGACGTCTCCGCCGACCCGGGCCTTGAGCTGGATGGGAGTCCCGAGCGCCTGGATCTTGCCCTGGTCGATGATGGCAATCCGGTCGCAGAGCCGGTCGGCTTCCTCCATGTAATGCGTGGTCAGCAGGATGGTCGTGCCGCCGGATCGCATGCGCCGAATGTACTCCCAGATCCGCGTGCGGGTCTGGATGTCGAGGCCCAGCGTCGGTTCGTCCAGGACGAGCAGGCGAGGTTGGTGGACCAGTCCGCAAGCGATGTCGAGCCGCTTCTTCATGCCGCCGGAGTAGGTCTTTACCCGATCGTCGGCTCGGTCGCTCAGCTCCACCAGATCCAGGACCTCGCGAATGCGCTCGGGTT
>JACQFU010000526.1 GCA_016199905.1 Candidatus Wallbacteria bacterium | reverse complement strand
TGTTCCGGGTAACGGCTTCGTCCGCGGCCCGCGGCTCTTCGACCGACACCGTTCTGATCGAGGCCACCGCCGCAGGCCCGGGCACGCATTCGGTTTGCCTCGACCGCGGCCTCAACAACGTGGGCATTCCGCTCTCCCCGGTCACGACAGGACGTGCCTTCGACTTGGCCGATCTGCTGTTGCTGACGGGTGCCAACTTCCTCGTGCGGACTCGCGCGCCGCCCGGGGCCTCGGGCCGCTTCGAGGCGCGCTTCCCGCGCCAGCCGCAGACCCCCTTCGCCCTCTCCCCGGACAGGGGTTACCTGCTCTCCACGCCTGCAAGCAGGTCCGTGACGTTCACGGGCTGGCCGTGGCCGGTGAGGTAGCCTCCGACATCATTCCCCGGGGGATCTTTCATCATCCAGACGCAACCGGCGATCGAGAGCACTCCGAGCGCGTTGATGATCGCGAAGTGGACGAAGCCGTTGTACCAACCTGGAATCCCGGCCGACCACTCGGCGCGCAGTTCCTAGCGTTTCATGCGGATGCCGGAAGACGGTCCGAAAGTCTCTTTACCAGTGGAAGGATTCTTGATCCGGGGCTCCGCCTCGGACCCTGCTCAAGGGACTCGTCCCCTGAGAATCCCATTGGAAGAGAGACACTCGAGCGATCGCGGGACCTCTCAGTACCCAGGAGAGCTTTCTCCGAAAAATGGGAGCCAAGAGGGGCATTGGCTCTTTTTCTAGATCTGGAGCGGAGCTCCAGCCGGCCAGTGAGTTGGAATCTCTTGGGACCACTGCAGTAGCATACCAGACGTGGAGACCCCCGGACGCCCGCTTCCGGCAAGGAGCCGGCGATTGACGGGCCCCCGGTCACTGCCTACCACTTCCGCATGCGTCCCGTCAGGCTGCCGATCGTGCAGAAGGACATGGGCTTGGGCGGAGTCGAGGGTTTGACCGCCACCCTCTTGAGGCATCCGGATCCTTCGAGGTTCGAGACGACTCTGTTTTTGTTCAAGAAGTGGGGGGCCTTCTTGCCGATGGTGCCCGGTCGTGGCAACCGATTGTCCCTATGGCCCCGCCCAGATTCTGGATGAGGGCGTTGCGAACGCGGAGGGGAAGCTTCAATCGCCGATGCTTCATGGCGGACCCTGGAGGTGCCCTCCAATACCGAACCGAGGGCCTGACGCGCCTTTCTGCTCTGTCCCTTCCCAGGTGGCGTTCAAAACAGAGTACCCTCGTGTCCAGGCGGAACCTGCTCGAGGCCGAGCAATTCCTCAGTGCCACCGGCAGCGACTGCGGTATCGCCAACGTGAACATCGGCACCAGCGGCGCCGAGATCGGTGGCGCCTTCGGCGGGGAGAAGGAAACCGGCGGCGGCCGGGAATCCGGCTCCGACTGCTGGAAGGCCTACATGCGACGCCAGACCAACACCATCAACTACTCGACCGAGCTGCCTCTGGCCCAGGGCATCAGGTTCGGATAAGGCACGCCACGCCGAGACTCCCACAGCTCGGTGGCCCGCTCGAGGAGGTCGAGCATCGCGCTGGCAGGAGAACCGCGTTCGAGTCCAGGAGCGACTCGATCTCGAGGGAGGACAGTGGAGTGAGCGACAGACATGATTTCTCGGTCCCCACGCTAGGAGAGAGGAAAGTTCCGTCTCCCCTTGGACTTTCGAACAAGGTTGACGACGATCTGGCCGACTACACCTGCGACGACGACAGGATTGTCTTCGATGCGACCGGCGCTTCCCCGGGGCTGTTCTTCGAGCGAGCCGGCCCGCGCGAACGGATTTTCTTTCGGAGCGAGGATGTGACCGCCGGGATCGTCACCTGTGGCGGTCTGTGCCCCGGGATGAACAACGTCGTGCGCGCACTGGTTCGGCGGTTGTGGTTTGGCTACGGCGCCCGCCGGATTCTGGGGTTCCGCTACGGGTTCCTCGGGATGACCCATGCGAGTCGCGAGAAGCCGTTGCCGCTCGATCCGGACGTCATTCACGGCATTCACCGGCAGGGCGGGACGATGTTGGGCAGTTCGCGAGGGCCCCAGGAAGCCTCGGACATGGTCGATTACCTCGACGAAAAGGGAGTCAACCTGGTCTTTGCGATTGGGGGAGATGGCACGATGCGGGGCGCACAGGCGCTGTTCGAGGAGGTCAGCCGCAGGGGTCTGGAGATCGGCATTGTCGGCGTCCCGAAGACCATCGACAACGACATCCAGTTCATCGAGAAGACGTTCGGCTTCGATACGGCAGTGGCGGTGGCCACCGGCGCGATCGATGCCGCTCGCGTGGAGGCCATAGGCGCTTCCCACGGCATCGGGTTGGTGAGGCTGATGGGCCGCCACTCGGGCTTCATTGCGGCCTCGGCGGCCATCGCCTCCAGAGAGGTCAATCTGGTGCTCGTGCCCGAGCTGTCGTTCGACCTCCACGGGGAGAGGGGGATCCTGCAGTACTTGCGATGGCGCCTGGAGACCCGGGGGCATGCGGTGGTGGTCGTTGCCGAAGGGGCCGGGCAGAACCACCTCCAGGCCTCGAGCGCCAAGGATCTCTCGGGCAACGTGAAGCTGGGCGACATCGGCATCTTCCTGCGAGACACCTTCACCCGAGAGCTCCAGGAACTCGACGTGACCGTCAAGTACATCGACCCGAGCTACATGGTACGGGCCGCGCCTGCCAACCCGTCCGACGCGATCTTCTGCGGCCAGCTCGCGGAGGGCGCCGTGCACGCCGCGATGGCGGGAAAGACAGGGTTAGTGATGGGCTACTGGCTCGGGCACTTCACTCACGTGCCGTTGAAGGCCGTGAGCAGAGGCCGAAAGGTCATCTCACTCGACGGCCCCTTCTGGCGGAACGCGCTGGAGGCGACCGGGCAGCCGATGGTGCTGTCGGCCGCCCCCGACGCGACGACGGTCCGAGGCTGACCGGGGAAGCAACTGCAAAGCGAGGTCATGCTGTGGGAACCGGCTACGGCCGGGCCGGCCACATAGCCGGCAGCTCGCGCTTGCCGTCGAGAATGTCCAGCAGCTCGGCCCGGACGGACTCCTGTCCGGGGCACGATTGCAGGGCCGACGAGATGGCCGCTCTGCGATCGCGGGCGCCAAAGGCAACCAGGGCGACCGCCGCCTCGTAGACGACGGCGCAATCGGAATGCTGGAGCTTTTCGGCTGCGGCCGCGACGGCCGGCGCGTGGCGCAGCCTCGCCAGGGCCCACAACGCGCGGCGGCAGATGTCGCTGTCGCGCACCTCGAGGAGCCGCTGGATGTCGCCCCCGAACTCCGACAGGCCGGCCATACCCACGCCGTCGACGGCGGCCAGCGTGACGAACTTTCCCATGGTGGGCTTCCCGGGCGGGTCGGGCTTGAACTCCCCAAGCCACTTCCGGAGCGCGCTCGTGCCGCGGGTGTCGCCGAGTTGGTGGAGAGCGACGGCATAGGCAGGCGAGCAGTAGGCTCGGGGCTCTTTCTCGAGGGCCTCTCTCAGCGCCGGGATGGCCTCCTTCCAGCCTGCCGCTGCCAGCGATCGGGCCGCCTCGACCCGGACCTGCCCCTGTCCCCACTCGACGGCGTTCTCGTAACGCAAGCCTGCAAGGAGCTTCCGGAGGGACTCCGGGTCGCCTTTCGAGCGCGACAGGTCGTGCATCTCGCGGACCCGGGCGCTCCAGTCCGGAACGCCGGGCCCGGCCGGTGCAGCATGCGTCGTGTTTGCGGTTTCGGATCGGGGAACGCTCGGGGAAGGTCTCGAAGAGGTCCAGATCCCGAAGACGAGTGCGGCGAGCCCGAACCAGGCGAGGTGTCTGGCCTCGCTCGCTCTCGCGTCGGCGCCGATGCGCAAGGGGATTGGCTCGCGCTGCGGCTTTCCGGGCGCGCCCTGGCAGCCATAGGTCGCACAGCCCTTGTTGTATTGCCAGCAATCCAGGTGGAACGGGCTTTCGCAGACTGCGCAGAGCACGGCTTGCCCCACCAGCTGCACGCCGCAGATGCCGCAGTGGATTTCTCCTTCCGTAGCCTCGATCTTCCGTATGTGAGCGCCGAGCTTCGCCGCGTCGGCCGTTCCCGGTTCGTCCATGGCTGTCTCCTCTCGCCGGCGTCGAAAGGACTATTCGCGCACCTGCGCCAAGAACAGTAGCGCCATCCGAAGGATTCGGGCAGGTGTCCTCACTTCGGTCTCCCTCTCGCGGGGGACCTTGGAAAAGAGCCGCGGAGTAGAGCGCGGATGTGTTCGCCGTCGAAGCCGCAATCCGGGCTACAATGGCCCACATGCCAGCGTCCTCCCCCGCCAAGCAGCTCGAGAGCTTTCTGTCGAGATACGATCCGAAGATCGCCGTGCAGGCTCGCGGCGCGCTCGCGATCCTGCGGAAACGGATGCCCGGGGCGATCGAGCTCGTCTACGACAACTACAACGCGCTCGTGATCGCATTTGGCTCGACGGAGCGGATGTCCGACATCGTCTGCTCCATCGCCCTTTACCCGCGCTGGGTCAGTCTCTTCCTGATGCACGGGGTGGACTTGCCGGACCCGAGGAAGCTGCTGAAGGGGAGCGGGAAGGGCATCCGGCAAATCGTGCTCGCGGAGCCAAAGGACCTCGAGACGCCGGGCGTGCGCGATCTGTTGGGCCACGCGCTCAGGCTAGCGGAGCAGCCCATGGATCCCAAGAGCAAGGGCCGGATGGTGATCCAGTCGATCTCGCCCAAGCAACGGCCGCGGCGGCCGGCGGAGAAGTGATGGGCCGGCTCCGGGTCGGTCTCGACTACGCAATCCTCCCCCTGTTTCTCGCGTGCGCGCTGGGCCGTACCTACGGCCTGCTCGCAGCGAAGCTGCCCTCGACGGCGTCACGATGTACTCCCCATCGACGCTGGTCGTCGCGATCGAGAAATGGACGGCTACCGCGTCCAGCCGCAAACTGGAGAGACCCGTGTTGGCGACGCCGATCTGGAGCTTCACCACTGGCCCGGTTTCGGAGGAGTCGATGACCCGACAAAGCGTCGCCTACTCGCACCAATCGTGATCGTAGAAGTACGTCTCGGGGATCTCGCTCGGCTCGTCGGGAATGGGAGGCGCAGACGGCTTCTCGGCTTCTCGAGGCGTCTCCGAAGGCGCTCCGTCGGCATCGGTGCTGGACGCCTCTTGCGGGAGCTTCTTGGCCACGCGCGAGAGCCGGGCACTATTCTCCGACTGGATCCTCGCCGCGGCGTAGTACCAGCCCTGAGTCTGGGGCGCCCACGCAGACGCGTAGCCCACGTTGTAACTGGTCTGCAGATCCTGGCCCGATTGCAGGTGCAAGCCGAGAGTCTTGGCGTAGAGGCCACGATCGGCCGTGGACGTGGCTTCGAGCTCTTCGAGCAGGGGTTCCAGCTCGCGCTGCGCATGCGTCGCCTTGCCAATCAATCCGATCACGGCGGCCGAGGGATCGCTCGAGCCTGAGGTCTCGCCGGTGGTCTGCCCGAGAGCTCGCCCCGGTGGCACTGCGGAAGAGAGAGCCAGAAGCGTCAGGATTAGACCGCAGAGGAATACTCGCATCGGAACACCTCCGTGAAGTGTAGTAGCCGCCGGCCGCCCCAGGTAACGAAGCCCGGCGGCGCAACTCGGGCCAAGGCCTGGCAACGAAAGGGAGAAATAGCCGGATGGCACCGGGCGCTGCCCGCGACCTACCGAACGCCATTCCGGCAGCGAAAGGAGTCGCCATGACTCGCATGAACTACACGACCGCCATACTGACTCTGACCCTGGCTGCGCCCGTGGCGTGGGCTCAGTCCGTGCGCGTCGGGGTCCCCATCCCTGCGGCAATCACCGCCATGCCGGCACAGGCGGCCCAACGCCAGAGGACGGAGATCCATGTCAACACGGGTGCACGGGCCGGCAGCCGGGTCTTGTTCGTGGAGTCCACGGACCTCCCGAGACTCCCGGACATTCTGAAGCCCCCGGCCGCCCCGAAGACCAGCCCGGGGCTCCTCTGGCGAAGCGAGGGCATTCTACCCGGCGTTCGCACAGGCTGGAGCCGCAATCACCCGGAGGAGGCCGCGGAGCAGGCGCAACTCGCGCTGCTCTGGCAGCAGCGAGCGCAACTGGTCGCCGCGGGAGCGTCGGCGAGCCAGCTATCAGCCATCGACGCCCAGATCAATGCCCTTCGGTTCGAGGACGGGAACGAGGCCAAAGAGCCTGGCGAAGGGGCAGGACGAGCGAGCGGCGACTCGATGTCACACGGACGAGCAGCTTTTGGAAGACAGTCTCGCTGAGAGTTCGATAGTCTCAAAACACCTCGCGAGTCCTCCGCGCTGCCGGCGGCACGTCATGGCGCATCCGGCATCGGCTCGAGCACGCTGAGCAAGCGGAGCGGCCGGCCGGCCTGGTCGCGCTCCATCACGGTCGTCCGGCTGCTGAACGTTCGCCACTGAGCGGCCGGAGTGAGCACGCGATGCTGCCGCCGGAGGATTCCGCCGTCGGGCAACTCCTCCACCAAGGCGAGGACTTCGAACGCGCTCGTGTAGTCGTCCGGATGGCTGATCGATTTCCAGAAAGGGTCGCCGGCGGCCTCCAGCTGCTCTCGCGAGTAGCCCATCTCCGACGAAGCCCGCTCGTTGACGTAGACCGCGCGCCTCTCCACGAGGTCGAATACGACGATCAAGCCTGGCCACCGATCGAGCACGCCCCGGATGAGGAGCTCCGACTTGCGTCGGCCGAGCTCGGCCTCGAGTTGCTTGTGCGCCGTGATGTCCGTGAAGGTGAGCACCAGGCCGTCGATCACACCCTCGGAAGTGCGGTAGGGCATGATCCGCATCAAGTGCCACCGGCCGTCGACCGTGCGAACTTCGGTCTCCTTGGCGGCCAGCGAGCCCAGCACTTCTCCGACGTCCGCGAGGAGGTTCAGCTCCCGAAGGTTCGAGGCCAGGTGGGTCAGCGAGCGGCCGATATCCGACGGGATCAGGTTCAGGATCTTGCTCACGGGTGGCGTGAAACGCCGGATGGCGAGCTCGCAATCGAGGAAGATGGTCGCGATTTCGGTGCTGTTGAGCAGGTTGCTCATGTCGTCGCTGGCCTTGGACAGCTCCTCGAGCTTGCTCCTGAGCTCGACGTTGACCGACATCAGCTCCTCGTTGAGCGACTGCATCTCTTCGCGCGAGGTGGTCAGCTCTTCGTTGGTGCTCTGGAGCTCCTCGTTGGTGCTCTGCAGTTCCTCGTTGGCCGATTTCAGCTCCTCCTGCGAGGTCTCCATGTCCTCCAGGGCCGACTGCACGGTGTGCCGGGCGAGCTTGAGCTCCTCCTCCAGTTGCCGGATGGTCCTGGCCTGGTCGAGCTCCGCCGAGCGGCTCGCCCTCGTTTGGGAGGGGCCTGGAGTCGGGGCCATCTCCTCGAAGATCACCAGCATGCACCCGGCGGCTTCCGGTTGCCTCACCGGCTTCACGGTGACGTTCACGGTCCGGCGGCTCCCGTTGGTCTCCACCGAGAGCTGCTTCAACGTCACGGCGCGATGGCGAGTGGCAACCTTGCGGATCGCACGGCCCAGCTCGAAAGTGAGGCCCTCCCGCGCCATCGAGGCGATGTTCATGTCCATTTTCCCGGACGCGGGCTCCAGGTACTTTCCCGTGTGTCCGTGAACATAGAGGATTTCGCCCTTCGGGCTGAGGAGCACCGCCGGCGGGGAACTCTCGAGCAGGCTCTTCTGCACCAGGTTGGCCAGCGACACCTCGACGATCGGAGGCCCCGCCTGGGCACCGCCAGGCCGGCCCTGCGCCCGGCCGGGAGCAGGCGACCACGACCGCTCCGGCATCGCCACGAAGCGGGTCGGCGAGTCGCGCCGCCGGTAGAGCTTCCATTTGGAGTCCAGGGGCGAGAACAGGTCGCTCAAGGTCCCGGCCGACTCGGAAGAGCCGAGAAACAGGACGCCGCCTCGATTGAGAGCATAGTGGAAGAGAGGAAACAGCTTCTTCTGAAGCTCCGGAACGAGATAGATGAGCAGGTTTCGGCAGCAGATGAGATCGAGCCTCGTGAAGGGGGGATCCGTGATGATGTTCTGCTGGGCGAACACCATCATGTCGCAGATCTCCTTCTTGATCCGCAAGCCCTCCGGCCGCTCGACGAAGAAGCGGTGCAACCTGGCCTGCGAAAGGTCGGCGGCGATGTTCGCAGGATAGACGCCCAGACGGGCCTTCTCGATCGCACCCTTGTCCAGGTCCGTGGCGAAGATCTGGAACTTGAACGGCGCTTGGCCCTCGAGCCGCTCCGAACATTCCTTCAGAAGGATGGCCACGGAGTAGGCTTCCTCACCGGTCGAGCTCCCCGGCACCCAGACTCGAAAGACCCGCTCGTGCCGGCGCAGCTCGAGCAACTCCGGAAGCACCTGCTGCTCCAGCAGCAGGAACGCCTCCGGATCGCGGAAGAACCGAGTGACGCCGATGAGCATCTCGCGGAAGAGCGTTTCCAGCTCGGCCGGATTCTGACGCAGGGTGCGCACGTACTGCGCCAGCGTCGTGCTCTGGAGCGCCGACATCCGGCGCTCGATACGACGAACCAGCGTGCTGCTCTTGTAGAAGGAGAAGTCGTGACGGGTGTGCTCGAGTAGCAGGGAGAAGACGTCCTGCATTTCGTCGGAGCCGTGCCCGGAAGGCGACGGGGCCTCAGGGGCCGGCCCCGAAATCCGGTGGGAGACGTACTCGCCGAGCTTCCTGGCGAGCTCGTCGGGGGGCAGGACGAAATCGACCAGCCCGGTCGCGATGGCGCTCTGGGGCATTCCCGCGAACTTGGCCGACTCGACGGCCTGCGCCATGGCCACACCGAGCTTCTCCTTGACGGCACGCAGCCCGAGGGTGCCGTCGGTACCCATGCCCGAGAGGATGACGCACACGGCCCTCTCCCCCTGGGCCTCGGCCAACTGCCGGAAGAAGAAGTCGATGGGCAGTCGCGCGTGTCTAGGTTCCGAAAGCTCCAGGAGATGAAACGTGTCATTTGCCAGCGCCACGCTCCGGGAGGATGGGGCCACGTAGACGCAGTTGGGCTGGGGCCGCATCCCCTCCTCGATCGCAAGGACGTTCATGGCCGTGAA
The DNA here is from genome assembly GCA_016199905.1 of Candidatus Wallbacteria bacterium. Classification (GTDB taxonomy): domain Bacteria; phylum Muiribacteriota; class UBA6191; order JACPRK01; family JACPRK01; genus JACPRK01. Next base: position 3,140 of record JACQFU010000526.1, on the reverse strand, counting down.
ACGGCGCAGCAGCTCGGGAAGATGGCCGGGCTGCGAGGGATCCATGTGTGATCACGACGAAGGCCACTCCCAGCTCGACGGGCATCCGGCCGAAGAAGTGCTCCATTGCCTCCAGGGCTCCCGCCGACCCCCCGACCCCGATGACGTGCGAGGGCTTCGGGGCCGCGGGGGTAGCTGGATTGGCGGGCGACGCCACACGACTCCGGGGGGCAGGAGTGCGGGCCGTCTTCCGCTTCGGGCCGGAAGCTGCAGGCGCGCTGGTCTTCTTCACTGTCTCACCCCTTCCGCGGTGCGTCGCGCCGACAAGCAGGTTGCGCTGAACAAGGCCATTTTACCAGGGGCTCTCGAGCGCGGATGTCGGGCCAGAGGCGTGCGCAGGCGATTCACTCAGGCCCAGCTCGGGAGGATGACTTCGCTGGCTCACCGGCTCTCGACCTTCTTGCTCGGCTCGTCCTGGGGGATGGATGGCCGGTCGGCGGAGAAGCCCAGGCCCACGCGCTCTGCGGTTCATCCGGCCCAGGTTCGTTGCCTACGCGAACATCCGATACCCGCCATCTGATAACTATTGCGACGCACTCGGCCGGACAGCACCAACGATGGGCTCGAATGGTACCCCGCCGCGCCCTCGGGAAGGCTCGTCGTCAAGATGGTCAACGCGGGCGAAAGCGCGTCATCGACGGTGACGCCGAAGCTCCGAGTCTGCCCTCTAACAGCTCCGAACCGGCGGTCCGTGGAATTCTCGCCCGCCAAGGACTCGGCGTTACGGCTCGGGCCCAAGACCCGCAATGGCGAGCTCGCGAGCTGCTGCTCGAAGCCGCGCGGTCACGTGGTCGGCGGTCACCTGCGGTCGCGTCGCCGGCAGCTCCCGCGACACGCGAAGCAGGCGCGGCTGCAGGGCATATCGCAGGCCGCGGGTCCGAAATTTCGCCTCGGCCATCTCGGCGCCGCGCGCAATCGGGGGCACGCCGCCCTGCTCGAGGATGAAGTAGAGATCGACGTCATCCTTTGGCTCGTCCCGATCGGTCATCGCGTGGAGCTTGTTGAGATAGATGTCCAGGAGCGAATCCAGATGGAGGCCAGAGGGCAGCTGTCTGCGGGTTCCGCTCGCCGGAAACGGGAAGCGAGTGAACTCGACCTTGGCGGCCTGCCCTCCGAGCTCGAGAAGGAGAATCTTGCGATCATAGAGCTTCTGATAGCGCCGACTCCTGATTCCCGCGACGCCGTCGAGAAAGGTCTCGATCGCCGCCAGCGGGATTTCGGCATCGGAGAAGAAGTCGAGATCCTCGGAATCGCGATGGGCCAGATAAAAGCCGGAGAGTGCCGTGCCACCCGTCAAGTAGCAGGCATCCACCAAGGGCGAGCGCTCCAGCTCTGCGATCAGCTGGCGCTGCCACTGGTGAAGACAGGCACCGGCGAGGTCACTTGCCACGGGAGCGCCCCGTGACCTCGAGCAGCTCGGCGTAGAGCGATATCAGGTCTGCCACTTCGGGGGCGATCCTGAGGCGATGGAGGGCCTGGTAGAGCGCGGCGACCGTGACTCGGTCGCGTCCGCAATGCGGGAAAAACTCGGCGATGCGCTGCAGCCTCCACGCCTCGCTCTGGGGCGGCTCGGGGTAGTCCCAGACGATCTCTGACGGGATCGGAATCACGCCAAGAGAATACCACCCGTGGCGGGGCCAAAACACGTCCCGAGCGCGGCGTTGGCGGCGTAGACCTCGTCGTCCAGCCCCAAAGGTCCGACGTGCCGCCAATCGCGCGCTGGCTCCAGCTCGTGCCGTTCCACTCCCAGGTGTCGTTGAGAAGGTGCGGCGAGGTCGTCAGAGGCGTGGCTCAGCCAAAAAGGACGACCTTGCCGCGCGCGGAGTCGTAGGCCATGGCGTGCCCCGAGCGCCGGGAGGGAGAGCCCGCTGTGGCCGCCTCTTCCCAAACCGTCCCCGTCCATTGCCACGTATCGCCAAGCCCCAGGCGCGAGCCGGCAGTGCCGCCGAAGACGACGATCCGCTGCCTGGCCGAGTCGAAAACCATCGCGGGCTGTTCTCGCCCGGGAGGCGTGCCCGCAGCCCACGCCGCTCCCTGTGCCGCCAAAAGGACAATGCCAGTGACGAGCCGGCCGAGGACGGACGACATCCGGCAGTGCTGGGCGTGATGTCCTCGTTGAAGGTCACCGTGAGCAGCAGGGTTTCCGTGTTCCTGTACGTCGCGCTCGCCTTGCTGAAGACGACCGACACGACGGCTGGACGGGTGTTGTCCATAGAGAAGGTGCCATTGGTGATCGTGATGTCCTGAGCGAAAGTGGCCGTGAGGGCCAGCGTGTCGCCGCACTTGTAGGCAAGGCTAGTCTTGTTGTACGTCAGCGACGAGATCGTGGGGGCAGTCGGCGCGCCACCGGTGATGGTCACGGGGCCGGTCGGCCACCTCGCCCCACTGGAGGCACCCGAGCCCGTCAACGCGAACTGCCGCCGCTTCCTGGCCGAACACGGGTTGTAGGGTCGTCAGGTCTTCGTCACGACGACCGCCCTCCGCAAGAGCTGGCGGTCGGGAGGGCCCCAGAGGTGGTGAGGGGACGGCCCCGGGGGCATCGTCGTTTCACTCCTGGCACTGGCTGGCCGGAGCGGCTCGGCCATCACCTGTCGGCGCAGCCGCGCGTTAGGCGCGTACACTCCGTGAAAGCGCAGCAGGTTGTGTTGGGGACGAGGAATCAGAGCAGCGAGTTTGCCCATGAAATCCAGTGGCTCGAAGGCCACCCAGGAGCTTGGCGCCGGTGTGGTTCCATCCCTCCAGGACCGCTTCATATGCAGAATGACGCTTCCCTCGGAGCCACGCTCGAGGCCGGCCCTCCCGCTCAAGCATCGACCGCGCTTTGGGCCGTCCCGCCTCTTCGAATGGGCGCTCTCGCTGAGCCGGACCTCGCCTGAAATCAATGCAGCTGCCTCTCGGCAAGGACCAGGCGAACGGCACAGAGAGATCCCCCAACGCAGTCCCGTTGTGAGAACAATGCGTCAGGTTGAGAGGGAGGTGTAGCCTGAAAATTTAACAATCACCCGCTGGGAGCATGGGAATCGGCTTAACGATGCCGCATGATGGGCTCAGGATGTGGTTGCGATGGCCCACGCCTGGCCCGTTGCCTCGAAGTTCTCGCG
>JACQFU010000501.1 GCA_016199905.1 Candidatus Wallbacteria bacterium | reverse complement strand
GCACTTGCCGCTCGACGAGGCGATCATCTGGCTGCCGGTGCCGTCGTCGACCTGCGTGAAGCGGAAGCCGTTGTACTGCCAGACGTTGCCGTTGTTCTTGAGGACGTAGAGAGTATCGCCGTCGGTGTCGATCTGCTTGGTGCCGACGCCGTCGTCGATGCGATTGAACTGGCCCATCCGGTACTGCCAGATGTTGCCGTTGTTCTTGAGGATGAAGACGGTGGAGGAGCCTACGGCCACCTGCATGGTGCCGGAGCCGTTGTCGAAGAGCTGGAAGTCGTCCGCCGCTACAGGGAGCGCGGCAGCGACCGTGAGGACCAGAGCGCCCAAAATGGCTGTGGCCAGGGTGCGTGCACGGATCATGGACATGAGACCTTCCTTTCGTTATCTCCCGGACGGAGCCCAACCTCGCGGCCCGATGCAGCCGCAGGCATCCGTCACTACCGCCGCGGTCACCGAAAAGTTTCAAATCACTTTATCACGATTGCGACATGGTGCAACTTGCCGGAGGGCGTGCCGGTATTAGGGATGGCGGAGCAGGCTTTCGGCCTGCTTCTAGTTCAGCATGCGGTGATAGAATCTTCGCGGTACAGAAAGGAGGCTTCCTCAAATGATGGAAGTGCAATGGAAGAGGGCCAGGCTCCTGCCCTGGGCGTTGGGAATAGCAGTCGCAGCGGCAACGCTGGCGCCGGTGCCTGTACGGGCGCAGGCCGATACGGGGACCTCGGTTCAGGCTGTCATCGACAGCCTGGGCGGCGACTCGATGTCGCAAATCAATCGGAAGCGCGACGAGTACAACGGCTACGCCAGCAAGGCCAAGGGCTTCAAGACGGGGCTCATCGGCGTCGGTGACCTCGGTGGGTTCAGCAGCTATGACCGCCTGTCCTACGACGCCGAGCGGCTGCTGCCCTTGATGCCGTCCGGATTCCTCAATGACGTCAACCGGAAGATCCTCAACGAGTACTATCGCGGCTACTACGAGTGGTACGCCGGCTTCATGCCGCCCCAGATCTACTATCGCATGTACGGCGACTACTACCGGAACATCTTCGTCTACTACGATCAGGACGTGTTCGTCTACGGCCTGCCGCTGTGGGTAGGCGAGCTGTTCATTTCGCAGAAGAACCCGAACATGGCCGGCGAGACCCTCTCGTCGCTTTCCTCGCAGATCGATCGGCTCAAGCCCCAGCTCGACGCCGTCCTGAAGGAGGCCGACAGCTTCATCAAGGCAGGCCCGACCGAGAAGGCCTGGTTCGGCAGGAAGAAGTTCAATCGCAGCCAGTGGAACGCCATCCGCGGCAAGTACGACAACTTGATGCGCAAGTGGCAGGGCCTGATCTCGTCGATGCAGTCGGGCGTCGAGGCCAAGGCGATGGACGGTTTCCAGAAGGCCGTCGTGTGGAACAACCACATGGTCACTCAGCTGGGTAGCTGGTACGACTGGACCCGCTTCGACACGGCCCTCAGCACGAACCTGCCGTCGCAGTTCCAGGAGTCTCTCAATAGACGGTTCGCGCGTGCCTACTTCCGCGGCGCCTACGACCGCAAGTACGACCGCGATGCGCAGAGCGGCACCGGCAACGGCTGGAGCGTCAACTACTCGAACCCGTACGGCACCGGTGACGGCAACGTCTACAGCGGCCGCGGCACGGGTACCGGCTCCGGTTACGGCGGCGTCGGCGATTACACCGGCCGCCATCGCAGGCCGATCGGCACGGGCGACGGCAACGTCGGCTCGGGCAGCGGTTCGGGCTCGGGTTCCGGCTCCGGTAGCGGCTCCGGCACCGATCCGAACTGGGGCGGCTTGAGCGGTTCCGGCTCAGGCTCAGGCTCAGGCTCAGGCTCAGGCTCGGGTTCCGGCAGCGGCAGCGGCTCCCAGGGCGGCGGGTACCAGGGTGGCAGCGGCTCGGGTTCGGGTTCGGGCTCGGGCAACGGGAACATCCGTCCGTCCGGCTCGGGTTCCGGCACCGGTAGCGGCAACTAGTCTTCCCCAGGTTTGATTTCGACCGCCCCGAGGAGTTCACTCCTCGGGGCGGTTTGAGTCTTCCGAGCCTACTTCCCGGTTCCCTTGGGCGCTGCCTTCGGGTCCGACTTCCCGCTACCCGTGCCGGGGCGATCCTTGAACTCTTTGGGCGTGACCTTGCCTGCGCCGGTGCCGTCGGCGGAGGGCTCACCGGCTGCGTCGCCGCTGCCGGTGCCGCCCGTGCCGGGTTCCTTGGAGGCGCCGGCACCGGTTCCGCCTTCGGTGGGGGCTGCCGCGGCCGCGCCGTCACCGGTGCCTGTCGTGCTCGTGGTTCCGATCAGTCCGCCGTGGCCTTCGTAGTAGGCGGAGGCAAGGAAGTAGGCAATCGGTTGACCGAGATCATCCGGCAGCTCTTTCCACTCCGGCGGGTTTTCGGGAAGCAGCTTGGCCAGCTTGCCGCGCAACTTCAGGACCCGATCGCGCACGCGCGAGCCGACCTTTGCTCCCAAGATCTCGGCAAAGCGGTCGGCCTGCTTCTGGTAGGCGCGGACGGCCTTCTGGTCGCTGGAGGACGCAGCGTCGAGAGCGGCCAGCGTGGCCTCGAGCGGCAGCTCGCCCTTCGCATCGCCCTTGGCGCCGGGGATGCGCGGATAAGCCAGCGCCCTGGGCTTGCCCGCGAAGTCCGCCTGGAAGCGGCTATGCGGCGCCTCGGGGGGCTTGCCGTCGTTCTTCGCCTTGGCGCCCTGATCGCGAGCCTTGGCGGCAGCAGCCATCAGGGCGATCCGCCACTTGTCGGGAAAAGCCGCGAGCGTGTAGAGGCTCTTGTAGGCGTCGAGAGTCTCGACAGGTGACGCGGGCACCAGCGAGCCCAGCGGGTTCGCCGAGGCCTGGGCGGCCTTCGAGGTCAACTGCTTCCAGTCGCCGAACAAGGGCTCGAGAGCCCCGGAGAGTTGCTTCTGGTAGTCGCGCACGGCAGCCGACGCCTGGCCGGACCAGGATGGCGCTGCGGCGGTGGCCACTGCCGGGGCAAGAACGGCGACGAACAGGAGCAGGGCGATGAGGGTACGAGTTCGAGCTTGCAGCATGAGGCCTCCCGCGGGACAGTCGTCTGGTTATCGTGCAGCTTGGCGGCCCACTGCCTGGGGCCTCGAGCCGAACCAGACTACCACGCCAAGTGGGAGGATGCGGATCGTAGTCTCCGGGCCCCTCAGCTCGACGTCTTCGGGAGATAGCGTTCCAGCGCGGCGCCGATCTGCGCTTCGGTCGGATTCTCGAGCCGCTCGACGACGACCTTCCCCTTGGTCACCATCACCGTCGGGTTCACACCTCGCCACTGGAGGAACTGGGCCTGATCGGCGTCCGTCTTTGCGTCGAGCGCCCAGAAATTCGCCTGCTTGCCATACCTCTGGCCGATGTTCTTCCAGACGGTCAGGCGGAACTGGTTGACCGCGGCATCGCCCAGGTTGGCGACCAAGCCGGCGCCGACCATCTGGTTGATGTCCTTCACGGCGTTGCCCGTCGAATCGGTCGGGTTCAGGGGGACCGACTTCTCTCCAGGGGGGGTGGTGGCAATCGCGGTGCCGGACGCGGTCGACGTCGACGCCTTGGAGGTCGTCGTCGCGGTCGATGGGGCCGACGGACCCGTGGAGGGAGTCTGCACGGTCGTGTTGACCGGCGCCTGAGGGGCGGCGGGCTGCTGGCCGTTGCCTCCTCCGCCGCAGCCGGTGAGGGCGAGGACCATCACGAGGGTGGCTAGCGGCCTCAAGGTCTGGAGCGAGTTCATCGTTCGAGTCTCCTTCACTGCGTGACGTCCAGTGTACGCGCGGTACCAACCAAGCTTCGTGCCAACCGCCTCGCATCGTGAAAAATCGCTTCACAGCACGACTCACGAGGCTTTTCGCACAGCTTTCCCCGAGAGAGGAAATCTCCCCCGGGGAAGGTTTTCTCTCCCAGACGAAAACCGGGGCCCCGGCTCGATGCCGGGACCCCGGAGAGTCCATGCTCGGTGAGGCTCAGCGATTGGCGCCGTCGAAGCTCGGAACGCCGTCCACGCGGGTGCCGCCCGTACCGCCGGAGCGAGCTGCGAACGCCTTGTTCAGGAAATCGTTCTGCAGATCCTGCCGGGTCGGCCGCGAGTCGCGGAGGGCCTCGTAGGTCTTCTTGAAGCCGCCCTTCTTGAAGATGCCTGCGGACTGCCAGGACTTGTGGGCCTCCAGCTCCTTGTCGATCCGGCCGGTCAGCGCCTTGTAGGCATTGAGGGCGTCCGAAGTCGGACCCAGGAGACGGTCCAGCTCCGACGCGTCGTAACGCGCGTAGGTCGGCATCTCCTTCTCCTGGACCTTGTTGAACACTTCGGCGTTCATGTCGTGCTTGAGTTGCGCCGTCTCGTCCTTGTTGCCGCCGAAGATTCCCTTGGCGCTGCCGGGTGACGAGGCCGCCCGGCTCTTGGAATCGTAGTACCAGGGGCTGGCGTACTGCGCCAGGTACAGCTCCTTGGCGGAGTCGATGGCCGACCGCGCCGTGGCGTAGCGCGCCTCGGGGAAGACCGCCATCCTCAGCAGGCCGCTGCGGATCTTGGCCTTGTCGCCAAGACCCTTGATCCGCGCGAGCTCGGCCTGGGCAGCCTGCATGTGGCGCTGGGTGCCGAAGCTGTTGCCGCGAGAGGCCAGTTTATCGATGAGACCCTGGATTGCCGCGTCGTCCTTGTTGCCTTGCTTCTCCCACTTCTGAACCAGGCCGGCCAGCATCGCGTTGGACGTGTCGGGCGAGCTGCGGCTGTACTTGGCGTCGAAATCGAGCACAGCCTGCTTGTAGGCGCCGAAGTCGCCTGCCTTGTCGAGGATCGTGATCTTCTTGCTGTCGAGCAGCGCGTCGTTGCCCGAACTGTACTTGCTCGTGAACTCGCCGATCAACCGCAACGCCTCGTCGGTCTTCCCGTCTGCGGTGTACTTGTCGACGATGTCGCCCACGCGGCGAGTGAAGTCGTCCTTCTTGCTGGTCGGATAGCTGTCCAGGAACTGCCGGATGCTCTGGACCGCCGCGCCGAGGTTGCCGCCCGAGATCTTGGCGTCGATTTCGGGAAGGGTCATCTCGGCCAGGCCGTCGGCGGCCTGCGTCTTGTAGGTGCGATCGGCGCCGGAGCTGTTGACGACTTCCTGGTAGAGCTGCTTGGCCTGGTTGTTGTCACCCAGGCCGCGGTAGTCCTGCGCCATCCCGATGGTGTGCTTGTGATAGCCGAAATCGTTTCGGTACTGGCGGCGCAGATCGATGGCGTGCTGGAAGTCGTTGGACTTCTCGTAGCTGGCGATCGTGGTGTCGAGGGCCTGAGACTGCGTGTCGCGGTTCTTCGTGTTCTTGAAGACGAAGTTCGCCAGCTCGCGGGCCTGACCGTAGTCGCTCCGGCTGGAGGCCTGATTGGCCAGCGAGATCATGCTCTGCTCCATGGTGGACATCTTCTCGTCCATCGACTGGCGCTTCTTGCGGCGAGTGGAGAAGTAGAGCTGGTTGTAGCTGACGCCCTGGTCACCCTCTCCCCAGTAGTAGAACAGCTCGCCCACGCCGGTGGCCTTCAGCTCCTGATAGGCCTTGTACGCCTCCATGTAGTTCTGCGCCGCGAACTGATTGTCGCGAGACTTCTCCATCAACTGCGCCAGCGTGTACTTGGCGTCTGCGAAGAGGATCTTCTGTTCCATGAGCATCTTCGGGTCGCTGAAGTAGTTCCACTGCTCGCGGGACTTCGTGACCATGCTCAGGTACATCTTCGCCATGCCGTCGTTGTCGACCCAGTCGAAGTAGGCGCCTTTTTCGAAGAAGCTCATGCCCAGGTAGTAGTTCTTCAGGTTCAGCTTGCGCATCGCCTGGGAGGTGCCACCCATCGCGCCGAGCCACATATCGTCGTTGGTGATGCGGATCTCGACCTTGGCCAGGTAGGCGATCGCGTTGTCGTAGTCCTGGGCCCAGGCGGCGTCCTTGTAAAGCTCGATGCCGCGCCACAGATAGGCGCTTGCCAGGTCGGCTCCGATCTGCGCCGACTCCTGGCGATTGCCGTACTGGTCCGCGAGCCTCTGGGCCTGCAGCAGCTGGTCGATGGAGTCCTGGTAGTTGCCTGACCGCAGGTCGCCGCGGCCGGTGCTGTAGCTCTGCCGGTAGACGTTGCCGTCGCCCGTGCCGGAGGTCGAGGTGCCCGACCCCGAGCCGGTATCCGTGCCGGAGCCCGAGCCGGTGTTGTTCGAGCCGGAGCCGCTGCCGGAGCCGCTGCCGATCGAGCCGCCCGAACCGCTGCCGCTGTTGGTACGGCCGCTGCCGGAGCCCGAACCGGAGCCGACGTCGCTGCCGGAGCCGCCCGTGCCACGGCCGAAGTCGCTGCCGCTGCCCGACCCGGAGCCGCTACCGGAGCCCGAGCCCGAGCCCGAACCGCTGCCGGAGCCTTGGCGCGCGATGACCTGGTCCTTGACGCGGCTATAGACGTTTTCCTGCATCCCCAGCCGGTCCACCAGATCCCGCTTCGTCCGAAGCGGCCTGGCATTGATGATCTTCTGCGCCATCGCCGCCGAGATGCCGTCGACGGCCTCCAGCTGAGAATAGCTGGCCGAGTTGAGATCCACCTGGGCGTACAAGCCGCCCGGGACAGAAAATGCCAGGAGCAGCAATACTCCCAGCAGGGGCAACAGACGCGAGAGTCTTGGCAGGAAATGCATAGGGACCCGATCCTCCTATATTCTCGTCATGAGCCGGCGGGGTGCTGGAAATCCAGGCGCGAGCGCGCCCCGGCCTTCTCGGATACTCCCTACTACGGGGCAGGGTTTGGTTTTGTTCGCAACTTGGGTTTTCAATCCGACGCCTTGTGCACGTCCTGGCCATAATAGCCCATACCCCACAGGTACACGGCACCGGCCAGCCCCATCGGCATGATCGCCGCCAGCATCGCGGTCGTCGGTCCAGCGTGATCGCGAACCATCCCGATCAATGGAGGCGAGGCTACATCGCCCAGCAAGTGAATCACGAAGATATTGAGGGCGAAGGCCGAGGCGCGCATCGAAGCCGGTACGACGTTGGCCAGCGCTGCGTTGAGCGGGCCCGTGTTCAGGAAAAGGAGAACTTCCGACAAGAACAACATGCTCCAGGTCGCCGTCGTCCCCGAGCAGAGGATCGCTGCACATCCGAACGGCACGCCCAGAATCAGCCCTATGCCCGAGAGCAAGAAATAGGCGCGCGGCGTCTTCTTCTGCAGGGCGTCGCCCGCCCAGCCGCCGGCAATCGTCCCGACGAAGCCGGCCGCTGCGCTCACCAGGCCGAAGTAGAGCGTCGCAGACTCGCGCGGCATGAGTTTGGTTTCCAGCAGGTAACGCGGCATCCAGAATGCCAGGCCCTGAATCGAAAAAGTGTAAGCCGTCATCCCGACCGTGTTGATGACGTAGCTCGGAATCCTCAACAGCGAGAGGTACCCCTTGAACGAAGCCTGAGGATGCGCGTGCTGTTTCCCTCCAACATCATCCATGGCGCCGCGCGCCGGATCGGGCAACCAGAGCGCCGCAATCGCCACCAGCAGCCCCGGCAGCCCCACGACCTGGAACGCCGTGCGCCAGCCGTAGTGCGCCCCCAGGTAGCCTCCCAGGCCGATCCCGAGCGCCGAGCCTACGGGGATTGCCATGAAGAAAAGCGACATGGCCCGGCCTCGCAACGACAGCGGAAACAGGTCCGAGATCAGCCCCGGACTAACGGTCGCGTAGCCCGCTTCGCCGATGCCGACGGTCGCCCTCGTACTCAGCAGTTGCAGGTAGCTCCCCGCCGAGCCCGCCGCCGCCGTCGCGATGCTCCAGAGGCTGACGCCGCCCGCGATGAACCAGTGACGTGGCCAGCGATCCGCCAGCACACCCGTGATCGGCGCCGCCAACATGTAGACCACCACGAAGGAGCTGCCCACCAGGCCGATCTCCAGGCCCGTGAGCTTGAATTCGGCCTGGATCAGATCCTGAACGCCGCTGATGATCTGGCGGTCGATGTAGTTGAGCAGATTGACGGCGAAGAGCAAGCCCAGCGCCCACCACGCAGCCCGCTCGACCCGCTCAGGGACCTTGGTCACAGTGGGGCAGTCTAACAGCTCGCGGGGCCGGGCCCATCAGTCCATCAGCACGTCTTGCTCGCGCGAGAGCCGGTTGCGCAGGCGCATGATCGCCTTGGTATGCAACTGGCTGACTCGGGAGTCGCTGACACCCAGAATGCGGCCGATTTCCTTGCTGGTCAGCTCCTCGAAATAGTAGAGCGACAGGACGAGTCGCTCGCGATCCGACAGCGTGGTCAGCTCCTGCGCTAGAATCCTCGCCAGCTCTACCTTCTCGGCATTTCTCTGCGGCGTGATGTTCGCCTTGTCCTCGATGAAGTCGAGCCGGCTCACGTTTCCGTCGCCCTCCGGGTCGCCTTCGTCCAAGCTGCTCATCATCCCGACGCGCGACTCGTCGAACATCCGGTGCAACTCGCTCATCTCGACCTTGAGGTGCTGGCACAGCTCGCCGTCGGTCGCCTCGCGGCCCAGCTTGGCCTCCAGCTCGTCGATGGCGCGTTCGAGCGTCTTGCTCTTCTGGCGCACCGAGCGCGGCGTCCAGTCGAGCATCCGCAGCTCGTCGAGGATGGCGCCGCGAATGCGCGTCTTCGCGTAAGTCTTGAACTTGATTTGTCGGTCGGGATCGTACTTATCGATGGCGTCGATGAGCCCAAAAACGCCGTAGCCGACCAGGTCGTCGTACTCCACGTTGGAGGGCAGGTTCACGGCCATCCGGCCCGCCACGTACTTCACGAAGCTCGAGTACTTCACGATGAGCTTCTCGCGGATGGCGGGGTTGCCGGTCTGCTTGTACTTGGACCAGAGCTGGTAGTCCTCTTCCTCGACTGTGCTGCGAACAGCCTCTTCCAAGACCATCACCTCTGCGGTTGATCCGCGTCCTGCGGGGCGTCGTCCGCCCTCGCTGCGACCCGTTTGTTGAACTTTGCCATGGCCTTCGCCATGTCCTGCGCCGCGACCATCCCGAGCGCCTCCGTGGCCTGGTCCAGCACCGCCGGAAGGCCCTGACGCTCGGCAGCGTCGAAGTCGTCGAGGACATATCCGGCCAGCGATTTCTTGCGCTCGACCGTCTGCGCGATACCGATCCGAATTCGGGGGAACTCGTCCGTCCCGAGCTGTTCGATGATCGAGATCATCCCCTTGTGACCGCCGGCGCTGCCTCCCGGGCGCACGCGGATCGAGCCGAAGGGCAACGCGACATCGTCGTACACCGCCACCACGTCCGACGGCTTCACCTTGTAATAGGAGGCCACCCGCGACACCGGCCCACCCGACAAGTTCATGTACGCCTGGGGCTTCACCAGCCAATGTCGTTCCCCCTCCAGCCGCACCTCCGCCACTTCGGCGTCGAAAGAGGACTTGAATCGGAATGGCTCGCCCGCACCCAGTTTCTCCACCAGGTGATCCAGGAACAGGAAGCCGACGTTGTGCCGGTTCATCGCGTAGCGGGGACCCGGATTGCCGAGGCCGGCCACAATCATCGGCCGATCTCCTGCCGAACAGTGCCTTCCGAGGCCGACGCGTCGCCCAGGCCCTGCAGGCGGTAGCGCGCCGCCTGTTCCAGGTCGGGCGGCAGCTTCTGCGCCAGCATCTGCTGGAACAGCGCGCGCTCCTGGGCGATGGCGCCCTTTTGGTGCAAGAGGTCGCCCAGCTTGAAGTAGGTGTCCAGGTTGGTGGGATCGGCGTTGAGCGCGTTGTTGTACTGGCGGATAGCCTCGTCGGGCGCGCCTTGGCGGAATGCCTTCTCGGCCGCCGTGAGGAACTCCGCGTCCTTCGGCGCCGGCGCGTCGGGCAATCGAGCGTGCGTGGCCGCCTCGGTCCTGCGCCAACGGCTCGCCTCGGCCGGGCGAGCCCCGGACGGAGTCGCTGCCTCCATCTCGCGCTGCGTCACGCCCTGCTCGGCCTGGAACCGGCGAGCCCGATCGGCCAGCGGCGAACCCGCCGGGGCAGCCGCGGCCAGCCGCTTCCAGACATCGACCGCGGCCTGACGCTGGCCGGCCTGACGGTAGGCCATTCCCAGTCGCTCGAGATATCGCAGATAGTCGGGGTCCTTGGTCCCGAACTCCACGGCTTTCTCGAAAGCGGCGATGGCTTCCTTGAACTTCAGCTGGCGCTCGCGCACCTGGCCCAAGTTGTAGTGGGCGTTGGCGTGCTGCGCGTCGATCTTGAGGACTTCGTTCCAGGCGTCTTCCGCGGCGGCATAGTCGTTCGTCTGGGCGTGTGCGATGCCGAGCCAGTTGTAGGCCTCGAGCATCAACGCGCGATCCAGCGACGGCTCCACGGACAACTGCTTGAGGTGCCCGAGCGCGTCCTTCGAGCCGCCCGTGGCCACCAGCAGCTTGGCCAGCAGCAGTCGCACGGCGTGGTCTTTGGGCTCGATCTCGAGGCGGGTTTCGTAGAGCCGGCGCGCCTCGGAAGGCTTGCGGCTCAGGCGCAGCACCTCGGCCAAGGCCAGCAGCAGGTCGCGGCTCGCCGGGTTCATCTCCAGGCCCTTGCGCAAGAGCTCCGTGGCGCGTGGATAGTCCTTTTCGGACGAGGAGGCTTTGCCCCATTTCAGATAGACGTCGGCGCGCTCGCGGTCGTCGCGCGCCACGGCCAGCTCGTCCTCGATGGCGCTGTCCGGCGAGGCTGCGGCCTCCTCGGTCGAAGCCAGCGTCGGCGGCTGTCCCGAAACGGCGGGGCTGGGCGCGGGGAAGCGCGAGGCCAGCCCGACCGCCTTGGCTTCGTCGCCCACTTCGCGATAGAGCTGGATCAGCTCGTCGGCCATCTCGCGGTCCTCGGGCTCGTACATCAAGTAGAGTTCGTAGAAGCTGATGGCGTCGCGCGTGCGGCCGGCGCCGCGCAGCACGGTGCCGAGCAGACGGATGCTGGGCGGGTTCTCGGGATCGAGCTCGAGCGATTCTTTCAGGACCGCGACGGCCCGTTCGTGGTCTCCCGTCGCTTCCAGCGCGCGGGCCGACTCCCGATAGGCCGCGGCAATGTTCTCGCGCAGCTGGCGTCCGGGGCCGGTCTGGGAAGCTCCCGCCAGGGCCTTCTGGAAGTGCCCGCGGG
>JACQFU010000502.1 GCA_016199905.1 Candidatus Wallbacteria bacterium | reverse complement strand
TTCGCCCGAGATGCACCATCACTAAACGATCACCATCATGTCCTAGTGTCATGACATTCGACAACGCGCCTCACACAAGGCTGTTCTTAGTCCTACAAAGGGCTCTCAGGCTTTCCGTTCGGGTCCGTGCAACATCATTGCTTCCAGGGCGCCACGAAGCCTGGAAGGTACGGCCGCAAGCCGCTCTCGGCGAGCATCCTCTCGACCTCGGCTTTGACGCGGAAGTTGAAGAGCAAAGAAGGGAACGCCGACACGGAGCTGACGAGCCCGAAACGCGGACGAGGCGACAGCTCCCTCAGTCTCCGGATGAAGGCGGCCGGCAGCTCCCGGTCGACCTGGAGAAATGCGCTCCTGGAGCCCACCCTGTCTCTTGCTCACCCAGGGCGCACTTGGTTCGCGTGGCTCGCGCCCCCATGGACGCCGGGCTATGATGGCGGAGTGAAGTATCACGACGACGGCGAGCTCGAGCGGAAGCTCTGCGAACAGGTGAGGGCACACCTTCGCACGCGCGTTCCTGCCAGGGGACTCTGGAGCGCCGACGAGGTAGGGCCCGTCGTCGAAGAGGCGCTGGAGCGGATGGCGCCCGACCATCCTCGGCGAGAGGCGCTGCGAGGCCACGCGCTGGAAGAGCTCGTAGGGCTGGGACCGCTCGACGAGCTGCTGGCCGCCGCTGACGTCTCGGAGATCCTGGTCAATGGGACCTCCGAGATCTACGTGGAGATCGGTGGCCGGCTCTTGCGCCACGAACGCAGCTTTCGCGATTCGGGCCACCTGCAGGCCGTGCTGGAGAGGCTTCTGGCTTCCAGCGGCCGCAGCATCAGTGAGAAGCAGCCGTGGGCCGAAGGGATGCTGGCCGACGGCTCACGATTTCACCTGACCGTTCCTCCGATGGCGCCTCGCGGACCCATCTTGACTATCCGGCGCTTTCCAGTCCGATGGCTCACGGTCGAGGCACTGACGAACGACTGCGGTGCGATGCCGACCTGGCTGGCCGAGCTGCTGCAGCTGGCTGTCCAGGCCCGTACCGCGATCCTGTTCACCGGCGCGGCGGGAGTCGGAAAGACGACCTTGCTCAACGCACTCGCCGAGGCGATCCCGCACGAAGAGCGCGTGCTCACTCTCGAGACGACCGCCGAACTCCGGTTGGATCGACCCAACTGGTCGTCGCTGGAGTGCGTGCGCCCGGCGCCCGACGGCACGGGCGGGGCGGATCTCGGCGCTCTCCTGCGCAACGCGCTCCGCATGCGGCCCGATCGCATCCTCGTCGGCGAGTGTCTGAGTGCCGAGGCTTTCGACCTGCTCCAGCTCATGAACACGGGCCACGGCGGTTGCATGACCACGCTTCACGCCAACTCTCCCCGCGACGCCCTGGAGCGGCTCTTCACGCTCTGTGCCGCTTCGCGGGTCGCCGTGCCCGCCGAGTCGCTGTGGCGCCAGATCGCCGCCAGCATCGGCCTCATCGTGCACCTGGAGCGGTTTGCAGGCGGGGCGCGGCGTGTGGCGCAGGTCGCCGCCGTTCACCGTACCGCTGGCGGCGGACCTGAGGTCCGTGAGCTGGCCCGCCTGGAAAACGCAGCCGAACCTGCAGGTCGCCCCCCGCGCTGGTCCTGCTCGGCCGGTCTCGGGGATCTGCCACCCCACTGGTCGAGGGCCGTGCTCGAGCATGCGGGCCGTCTGCTGAAGCTCGGGGGCGCGGCCCGAACCTCCGAGTTGGACGGATGATGCCCGGCCAGTGCGTAGCCTACGTCCTGGCCAACCTGGCACTGCTGGCCGGCCTCGCGCACGCCAGCGGCAGGCTCTCGGGCTCGGCGCTGGCCATCGCGTTGCTCAATGGATACGCGATCGTGGTCCGGCGCGCGTCGCGCGGCTCGGAGTCTTGCGTCGAGGAAGAGCTCCAGAGCGTACTCAGTGCGATCGCTCTTGCCTTGAAGCGCGGCAGGCCTCTGACGCACGCCCTCCGGGCAGGCGCATTCGCTGCCGGTCCGCAGCTTTCGGATACATTGACTCGTTTGGTCAGAAACGTCGAGCTGGGGATGCCGCTCGAGGGCGCGATGGCCCAGCTTCAGTCCGGCGGGCTGGAGCCAGGTTTGTGGGTGTCTCTCTGGGCCGTCGTCTTCGCTTGCGAGGCCGGTGCCCCCGGACCGGAGCTGCTCGACCGGCTCGCCGGGAGCCTCGCCCACCAGCTCGATCTGAAGCGCCAGTTCCACATCCTCTCGATCAATGGCCGGATCACGGCGCTCGTGCTGTCGGCTCTTCCCATCGGCCTGCTCGCGCTGTTGCTCCCGTTTCAGCCAGGGATGCTGCGAGGACTGACGTCGACGCCTTGGGGTGTGCCGGTCCTGGTGGCGCTCGGACTCTGCTGGGCGGCGGGATTGTCGATCGTGGCGCAGCTCAGCGGAATCTGGCGATCCGATACGGAGTCTCGCGAGGAACGAGTCGAGTCGGAGCTGGCGGTCTTCTCGGACCTGCTGGCGGAGGGACTGGATCTCGGAATGGAGCCACTGGGTCTGATGAGTCGTTTGCGCCAGTCGATGCGGCCGGGATCGCTGGCCGAGAAGCTGGATGGAGTGCTGCGAGAAGCCGCGCTGGGAGAGCCGCTGGCCGCCGTTCTCGATCGGGCCGGCGAGGGCCGCCTCCGCTGCTTCGCTCTGTTTTGCAGGTTTCTCGCCGACTGCGGCTCGGGACCGGGGGCGGGAGACGTGCTCCGGTTCCACGCCCGGGAGCAGAGACTGCGGCGCCATTACCGGAAATCCCTCGAGTTGCAAAAGCTACCGTTTCACATGTTGCTGGCCCTGATCTGCCTCGTTTTTCCCCTCACGTTCGGCCTGCTGCTGCTGCCGTTCGTGGTGCGCACGGCCTCGGCCCTCCGCTGACCGGGGCCGCGTTGCTCACAGACACCAGCGGAAGCCGGGCCAGATCAGCCAGAGGACCATCGCCAGGAGGAATGCCGACGCGACCACCAGGAGGGCGGGTGTCAACGTGGCTGAGCTGAGCGTCGCCTGGGGGACCAACTCCTTCGCCTGTGCGTCGATGCGGCCCTGCAGCCAACTCGCCAGCTCCTGCATCTGCAGACCCTGGGCGGCAAGGGCGGCCAGGGAGCGGAAGAGGGCCGGTACGCCGGATTGGGGTTTCTCGAGCATCGCGCGAAGCCATCGGGCCCCCGGGCCGCGTTCTCCCAAGAACTGGACCGCCCGCGTGACGGCCCCGGGAAGGTCCTCCGACAAAGGCAGAAAGAGGACGAGCGCCGCGGCGGCCTCGGACTCCCGCTGCAGTTGACGCAACCGGCGGCCGAAGCGGCCACCAAGCCAGAGGGACGCGGCGAGAACTACGGCGATACTTCCGCCTGCCGCCATCCACGCGTTCGGCTCCGATGGCAGCGACGTTGCCAGAAATTCCGGGGAGATACACCCGAGGATGAGGATCAGGCTTAACGGAAGCCCGACGAGAATCGCAGCGGAGATCTTGGGTTGTGCCGTCAGCGTCGACTCGTGCTGGCGGGCCATGCGGCAGCCAGTCTCGACACGCAGGACGAGCTCAGCGGCACCGGATGCGCCGGGTGATCCCAAGCTCGCTCCCTGGGACAGAAGGCGCAGGTGAAACGGGAGCTCGGCCAGCAACTGGTCCGACGGAATCGACCCGGACGCCAGGGCACGCAACAGTTCCAGGCACGCCTCGAACCGGCGGTGTCTGCAGGGAAGGCCGAGTGCTTTGCGCACGCCGTGCATCCGATAGAAAGGGGCCGGCGACTCCGGTTGCTGTTCGCACCCGGGCTTGGATTGAACTTGCGGCAAGGTCAGGGCCGCAGCCTCCGCCAAGGGCACGCCGGCGGAGAGGTAGCGCCGGAGAATTGCCGATGCCTCCTCGTCGACCTCCCGGGCGAGCCACGCCACCTGGCGTTGCGCGCGTGCGCCTTCTTCCATCGACGTTGCGTAGCTCATCGGAGCGCCTGGATGACTCCGGAAAGGGGTTGAAGGATGCGCTGACTCCAGAATGGCCCGGTCGGTCCTCCCAGCATCGCCACGTACGCCGGCAGAGCCAAGAGAATCGCCGGAAACATGACCGCGATCCAAACTGTCGCCGTCAGCCATCCGTGGTTGGCCTGCCGTCGAACCTGCATTGCGTCGGAGAGATCCCGGAAGACCTCGCCGTCCGGCTGGCCAGCCTGGAGGATGGCCGCGGCCTTGGCGATGTGCCAGCAGGCGGAACCCGCGGGAATGGAGCGGGGCGCGGGCTCTCCGGTCTTGATTGCAAGCGCGACCTGCGCGAGCTGAAGCGCTAGCTGCCGATCGCCGTCGAAGCTCAGCGCCGCGAGTTTCAGGGTATCGCCGAGGCTGCGGCCGGACGAGATTCCCGTGCCGACGAAGTAGAGAAGCTCGACCTCTTCGCCGCCCAGCAGGTCGCGCACGAGTCGGCCCGTCGTCCACCGGAACAAGGCAAAATCCGCCAGCAAGCAGGCGATCACGAGCGTCACCGCCGAACTCTGAGGAGAGGACGCCTCCGCCAGGATGTCGCTCGAGGAAATCGCCGGTGCCAGAGTGTTCCAGGCGAAGAGGGCCCCGAGCGAACCGAGCACGAGCAGCAGCGTCGGGATGACGAAAGCGGCCCAGGGCAGCAGTATCTCGAGCCTCACTTCGCGTTCGCGGCGGAGCTTCGCTAGCCTGGATTCCCACACGGGGTTGGCGTCCTAACGGGCTTGGGATGTCCTCCGGCTCCAGTCCTGGACATCCTCTTGGACAGCGCTAGCGTTTTACCATTTTCATATACATACGATCACGATGTGAAAGTGAATGGCG
>JACQFU010000500.1 GCA_016199905.1 Candidatus Wallbacteria bacterium | reverse complement strand
TGGGCCGGGCGGCTTCCAATCATCGCCGGCTTCGCCCGGCAGCCCACGAGACTCAATTCCTGGAGAGACCTGTGCCTGCACATGCTCTACAGGTCCCGCAGGCTCACCGATGCGGTCAGGACGGCCTGCTTCTGCTGGAGCTGCGGTCCGTCGTGGTCGCCGTGGTATTTGCGGATAAGCGGCCAGGCCGCCGAGAGGGCCCAGATGTCAGGACTGGCCTACTGGTTAGGCTACAGGTCCATGCTTGCCGCCGGCCTCACCGACTGGTTCACGGCCGAGGTCGTCACCTGGGTCGCGCCGTCGGCGCGCCGGATGGGCGACGCGGCGTCGCTGGCCCACGTCGCCGAACGCATGAGCCGGCACCTGAAAGACAATTCCGCACCCTGGCTGGAGGTGGCGGCCTTTGCAGCGCAGTGGGGACGCGCCCCCGAGCTGGACGCCCTCGTCGATCGGATGTCGGCGATCCCCGAGACGGCCGTCTGGGCCCGAGCCACGGGTCTCTTCTTCGCCGCAATCGGACGGGATTCCGTCGAGCTCTCTTCGCGCCTGGCGGCTTGCCCGAAGCTCCGCGACGCCGAGCGCCTCCGGCTCGAGCCCATCGCAACCCAGGCGCGGGCGATTGCCGGTGCGCTGCGGGGCGACCCGGCCATGCTCGCAGAGGCCGTTCGCGCCGCCGGGACTGCGGACGTGCCGGAGCTCCTCTGGATGGCCTGGACCTATCGTTTCGCCGGGCTGGCTGGTCCGGCCTTGGATTGTCTGACGCTGGCGCTGAAGAAGGATTCGTCTATCCATCCCCAGCCGGCCACCAAGGACTTCGAGATGTCCTACCAGGAATCGCCTGCCCGGCCCCTGTTCCTGCTCTGGAGCGCTCTGGCGCGGGAGGTCGGCCAGCTTCGCGGAGCCCTGATGCCGGCGCAGGCCCTCTCCGGCGAGAACGTCCCGGATTTCGAGCGATGGTCGCCGCTGTTGCAGGCGTTGCAGGGCGCAGGACCCGCGGTTGGCGGTCAGCTCTCATTCATTCAGGAGCTGCTGGGCCCGACCGGACATGCGTGGCCCAGCTTGGTGCGGGCCGCCGCGATGCTGGAGTCCGGCCAGACGGCGGAGGCAGGGCGGCTGCTGCGACAGGCCCGGGCCAAGTTCGCGGCGGACTTGAACTTCGAGCCCGCGGAGCTGCTGCGTCTGGAAGCCCGCTGCGCCGAGCAGACCGGCAAGACGTCCGAGGCGATTTTGCTCTGGAACCTCGCCGCAGCCGCCGCGGACGCCCTTCCCGGGGAGGGGCATCGAGCTCGGGCAAGGGCCGCTCTGTTGCGGGGAGACTCCACCGTTGAGGGCGCCGAGCTTCGAGGCGCGTTGGCCCTCGACCGGTCAGACTGGGAAGCTCTTCTGGCTCTTGCGGACCGGGAGCGCCGCGTCGGAGACCCCGGCGCCGCGGTTCCCATGTATCGCAGGGCGCTGGTCTTCGCGCGGTTTTCGCGTCACCCCTCGGCTGTCGCCATCGTCTCCGCCCGCGTGAAGGAGCTGCATTGAGTTGAACGAAGACTTGGGCACTCGGAGGATGAAAGAACTCCATTTGGATGGACTTCCCGTCCCGACGCTGGAGTCGCTGCAGCAGTTCGTGGCCCGTGCAGGGTTGGCGATCTTGGCTGCCGGGAAACTCTCGTTGCCGGCGGTCGCGGAGGCGGTCGCCGGTTGCCCGATCCGGGGCAGCTGGTGGTCGCATTCGGCCGGCAAGCGGATCTTCAACCTGTCGGAGGCGCTCGCCGATTCGGATGCCGTGCTCGGATGCAAGCTCGTTGCCGGGAAGATTACCTTCATCCATCGCGACCTGTGGCCCGCGTTCTGGCGTATCGTCTCCGGCGGCGACTCGCCGGCGCCGTGCCTTGCGCCCGGCGTCCGGGGCTTGCTCGATCGAGTGGAACGCGAGGGCCGAGTCCGACTCGACGAACCCGGCGTCGTTTCGGCCGATGGAAAGGCGCTGGCCGACTCTCTGCTGGTCGCGGCGGCTTCGGAGCATACGCCGTCCGGCAAACACGTGACGGTCTTCACACGCTGGCGAGACGCCATTCCCCGGGCCGCGCGCTGCCGGGGCGACGAGATGTCGCTCGATGAGGCCCGCTCGACGCTGCTCCAACGAGCCCTCTGCGGCGCCCTCTGTGCCCCCGAGCGCGAGGTGCTGCGATGGTTCCCCTGGGAAGCCGAGGCTACGCGGCGGCTGCTCGAGTCATGGGTGCGCGAGGGAAAGCTCAAACGCGCCGGTGGCGTGCTGTCGGTGGCTGGGGACTGGAATAGCGCGCGCGAGGCTGCGGCAAAGTAGGGCGCAAGTCTGCCGGTCTCGATCCGTCCAAGGAAGTGAGGAAAGATGGCCGATCCGCGTCGAGAATCCAGTGCCTTCGGGTTGCCCTGGTGGGTGGCGTTCGTGCTGCTCGCGATGGGGCTGACCCGGCAGACGGAACTGCTGAAGAGCGATCGACCTGCGGACGCTTCCGGCAGGGACGCGAAAGCGGAGCAACGCCTGCTCGAGGTCGACGCCAGACTCTGGGAGGACCCCATCTCTCAGGCCAGGCGACTGGCAACGGGCAACCGCGGTAGGGAGAGCGGTCCGTCGGATCGCTTGACGGACGCCTTGCTCGGGCCGGCGCGGAGCGGGCCGCCGGACGGTTGGATCGCCGGGACTTCTGCCGTAGAGCCGATCGATCGCGTCCAAAAGATGCTGAACCAGGGGACGTTCTGGGGTGCGATCGCCGTGATGCTGCCCGGCGGCGTCTACTCGGAGAATGCCGAGGAACGGCGCCGAATGCGCGTGGCCGTCGCCTCGGCGCTATGTCATCGGCACTTCGCTCCCCGCGACTCCGAACACCTGGCGCTCATCGAGATGCCGTGGCCATCCAAGGCTTCGATGCGTGCCGGTCTCGGCGACGCCAAGCTCGAGACCGACGACGTGTTGCGCATTCCCGTGGAGCTGTTTGCGGCGGAGCCCGGGGCCCGAGAGCCCGGAGAGAAGGCCCTCCTATGGCTGGATGAGAAAGAATTCTCGGATTATCCTCTGACTCGCTTGGCGCTCGTAGTGTGGGCGCTCGAGAACTTCGAGACCGCAAAGGGTCTCTGGAGGTCGCCGTCGGCCGGACTCGCGGAAGCACGCACACCGTCGCCAACTTCCACGAGCAGCCGGATTCTGGTGATTGGTCCATCCAGCAGCTCGGGGTTGATGCGGATGACCAGCGAAGCGATCGAGCTCGAAAGAGGGAGCGCCTGGGTCGCGGCACTGTTTCGCGGGTTTGCAGACAAGGTAACCCTCGTGTCGACGCGGGCAACGGCGGAGTTGCAGTCGCGGGCATCGAGCCAGACGCGGACCCAGGCCTGCGGTTCGGATGTAGGCCTGGGCATGCCCCGGATTGACGGAACGACGAGCGCGCTTCCCGTCGTGTACCGGCGGATGGCCGACGACGGAGAGCTGGCCCGGATGCTGAAACAGGAGATGGACCGCAGGAATGTGTTTTCGTCGGCCCGCGATTCACACCCGACTCCGGTCAGCATCGCCGTCGTCGGCGAATGGGACACGGTCTACGGACGAGCTTTCGGAAGCAGTCTTCGCAAAGTGCTCACAAGCAAGGGCGATACGCCGATCGCCACTCCGGAGCTGCTGACGTACTCGTATCTGCGAGGGATCGACGGTCGGCTGGCACTGGCGACCGGGGAGGGCTTCTCGACCAAGACGGAGGCGCCGCAACCCAAGCCTGCACAGCATCTTCTACCTCAGGGTGCCACCGAGAGCATGGACGGCCTGGACCAGTGCGATTACTTGAGCCGCCTGGCCGACCGCATGGAACGTACGCACCGGAGAGCCTTGGAGCGAGGAGGGCTGGGCATACGAGCCGTGGTAGTGGTCGGATCGGACACCTACGACAAGATCCTGATTCTCAAAGCATTGCGGCCTCGTCTCCCTCACACGTTGTTTCTCACGACGGATCTCGATGCTCGGCTCGGCCACGTCGATCACCTTCCATGGACTCGCAATCTCATCATCGCAAGCCCTTTCAACCTTCGGCTTCACCAGAACGTCGCCGGGGACGAACTGCCGCCCTTTCGCGACTCCTACCAGACCTCGCTCTTCTACCTGCTCGACAGTGTCTTGCAAGGTCCTCTTGGCCCCGGCCTGCCCAACGTGCGAGTGCCACCGGCGTTGCTGTTCGAGGTCGGTCTCAGCCAGATAGTGGACATCACACCTCTGGTGGGGCCGTACTCGATCTACGAAGGCGATCGAATCCAGCCGCTTCGATACGATCTCTCGGAGCCACGACTCGATTGGAACTCCAGGGACCAGCTCCAGAACCGGCTCAGCACACTGATCGAGCTGTGGATGGCCGTCATTTGCTTTGTCGGGGTCCCTTGCGCGCTGCTCTGGCTTCTGCTCACCGCGGAGGAACCGGCGGAGTTTGCCGGCCTTCGACTTGCCAGGCCGGCGCCTGGATTGGACAGTGAAGGAAACTCGGCCGCGAGCGGTGTCGAAAGGCGCTATCGATGGGGGACGATAGGACTTTGGATAGCCTTCTTGGCCTTCGCCGGCGCCCTTGGCTCCTTCGGAGCTGCGAGTCAGCCGCAGTTCTCGAACGGTCTCTTGGCCAGCCGGGAGTGCGTGGCCATCTGCGTCGCCTTTCTGGTCTACCTTCTGGTCTTCGGACGACTCGTGCCGGTATGGCTGAAGATGGGCGCAGGCCATCAGGCCCCGATGCCGGCCGGGAGCCCGGAGAGCGCCAGTGACAATCGCGCAGTCTCGCCCGGTTCGCTCGCTGTCCTGGCTGGCGTCGCCGTCCTGGCGTGGATTGCGTACTGGGCGTTGCCGCCGGAATTCGGAGAGCTCTGGTTCAGGGATCGTCAGTTCCGACTCGCACTGCGACGCGCGCTGGGCGAGCTGACGCGGGGCATCGCTCTGGGGGCACTGGTAGCTTGCCTGGTTTTTCCCGCGGCACTTTGGATTCGACGCTGGTTCGTTTCCTCCCGTAGGCTTTCCGGAAGAGAGAGAATCGTCGCGCTTTCGGCGATCGTCTCGCTCCTGGTCACTGGGGCCATCGCCTATGTCGCGAGCGCAGTGGCGCCTTTTGCCGAGGTTGGAGACCGTCCGCCCGTGATCTGGCTTCAAGGCGTCAGCGATTGGGGAGCGCTCGTCGTCGTGATGTCTTGCATCGTGCTCGAGCTCTGGCTGATGTTCGCCGTGCTTGCCGTCATCGGGGCAAGCGACCTGGAGACCGAAGCCGCCTATGCCTTGCCCTCACCCTCGGGCACCACGACACTGAATGCCCTGCTGACTGCAGAACTGGCAGCCCCTCTGAACAGGCAATTCCTCGAGGGAGATCCCGACCACGCATGGATGAGAGGAAAGAAGCGCGGATTGGAAGTGCTGCCCGTCAGCGAGCTCTGGGCCACCTACAGGAGGAAGGGGATGGTGTGCTGCAGGACCTACAGAGCGCTGATCGGGAGCATTCTCTGCGCCCTTGTCGCCACGCTCATGGTCTGGTTGCGCTACCAACCGCAGCCTCCGATTCGAGCGTCTTTCGAGCTCTCTTCGACCGTGCTCTGGATAGGAACGATCGTTGCGTCCTTCGTGACCTTCCTGGTCGTGGACGAGGTGCTGCTCTGCACCGCATTTGCGTACGCGCTCTCCCACCGCAAGAGTGGATGGGATCCCAGCTTGCTCGAAGCTTACGAACAGGGGCACGTCGGTGACGCGACTGCCGCCGTGTTGCCCCGCAGTGTCAGTCTTGCGACGGGTCAGCGGCCCGAGAACCCGGGCGGAACCTCAAGTGCCCCGGTCGACCCCGTCATCGCCGACGCCGTGGGCGAGCTTCTGGACATCCAGATCCTCGCCGAACGAACGCAGGTGGTCAGTCGTCTGCTCTATCTCCCCATCCTCTCGATCGTCCTGTTGAGCTGCGCCCGTAGCCCCTACCTGAGCCGGGCGGGCTGGAGCACCGACCAATCCATCCTTATTGGGGGCCTCCTCGCCATGATCCTCGGCTGCGCGCTCTTGCTCAATCAGACGGCCGGTCGCGCCAAGCAACTCGCGCTGGAGCGCCAGTCCTACCGGATCTCACGGGCTGCCACGGTGGGCGACCCAAAGCTCTCGGAGAAGCTCGACAAGTTGACCAAGAGGATAGACGCCATCGAGGATGGAGCGTTCGCCCCGCTCGAACGCCACCCGTTACTGGGCTACCTCGTGATGGGCGGAGGCAGTCTCGGGGTGCCCGCACTGCTGGAACTGTTGTTCAAGTGATTCGCCGCTATCCCCGCACGTCCACCAGGGGCTGAACCTTGTAGCCGCGCAGCAGGCGGCACAATCGCTCGGGCTCTCGCGCGTTCGTCCAGAAGTGGTCGTAGGCCGACTCGAAGGGCTCGTCCTTGAAGAAGATGCCGTCGAGCAGCTCGAAACACGCCTTCTGGGATAGATAGCCCGTCGAGTAGGCCCGCGCGATGCGCGTCCCCAGCCAGGATCGATCGTCGGAGAACTCGCGCTGCCGGCGAGCGATCGGCTCGCGGCCGTCGAAGAGCATCACGGTTGGATATCCGCCCACCCCTGCCTCGTGCGTGCTCGCCGTGTTGATCGCAGCCAACAACGCCACCAGCCCTTCCAGCGGGTCGACGTCGCCCCGCCGCTCGTCGATGTGCAGCCGCTCCACGAACTCGTACATGGCAGGGTCCACGGAATGGCGGCCCGAGCCCTCCGCGAAATAGCACGTCTGCACCCGGTGCCAGTAACCGTCCCGCAAGTCGAAATGGTAGATCTGGAACCCGAGCTGCTCGTCGTAGCCGGCAAAGAGCCCCGCGTTCAGGAAGATCCCGTCGACCTCCGGATCCATATTCTTCCAGGAAAGCCAGTCCGTGATGCGCCGCGTCAAGTCGCGGTCCTTGATCTCCTCCCGCCGGCCGTTGCGCTCGTAGTGGCCGGCGATGAACTCCGCCACGTCGAAGCCGAACTCGCCCTTCAGCCGGTCCGAGAACCAGATGTGCTTCTGCCTCACCACCAGCTCGAAGAGCCCCTCCATCATCTGGTCGAGGTTGAGGAAGCTCGCCGGCTTATGACCCTCCCGGTCGATCTCCGCCCGATAACGCGCGAGCAGCCAGTCGTGGAAGTCGCGCTTCAAGTTCTCGCCGATGCTGCACGAACCTGTCGTCGCCATCCCGGCAACCACGCCGAAGGCGTTCCTCACCAGCTCCGGAACGCAAGGCTGCACCTTGTCGGAGGTGTGGTACGCAAGGCCGCCGGAGGTGCTGATCGTCTCGTCTCCGACCATCGCTCCCTGGTAGCGATTGAAACGAATAGCATTGATCGAGGTCATCGCCGCTCGCCTCCCTTCTTCGCGGCCGAGGGCCGGCCGTTGCCCGAGGCCGCACGCGGCTTGGCCTTCGGGGCTCGGGAGGTCGGCTTGGCCCGCTCCACGGCTTGCAAGACCGCCTCGGGCAAGAAGTCGGCGGCGGGCGGCTCCTCGCGCTCCGGCTGAGGCACATCTGCGACCGGGTCCCAGGCCGCGGCCGCGGGCGCGTGCACGGGCTTGAATCCCATCAGGTAGCGGCGGAGCTTTTCGGGGTCGCTCGCGCGCGCGAACAACTGCTTTTCGATCTCCTCGTCACCGGCGCCGTCGACCACCAGCGCGGTCGTGAGCTCCTCGGCGTCCTTGCGGCCGATGAAACCCCAAAGGTGCGCTCGCATCACTTCGCTGGCCAGGTGCGCCGAGTCGTTCACCATCTCGCGCACCCCGCGAGCGCCGTCGAGGAACATGATCTGGAAGTAGCCGCCCATCTTGCCGCTGCTCGAACGGATCTCCGTCGCGATGCTCATCGCGATGTAAAGCCCCTCGCTCAGGCCGAAGCCGCGCCGCCGCTGCTCGAGGCTGCGTCGCTGGATGAATCGCGACAGCAAGTGAGTCGACACTTCGTCGCCCTCGCCCAGTACGGCGATGGCCGTCGCAAAACCGAGCGAGCAGCCTTTGTGATCCAGATACCAGCACTGCACGCCGCGGGTCTTGTCATAGCCCAGCACGATGCCGCTGTTGTTGAAGAATCGGGCGTAGGCAGTCGCGCGCATGTTGCCTGCCGCGATCGACCTCGCCGCGTCTGCCACGTGGTCCTGCGCGATCTCGAGCTTCTTCCCGTCGCGGGTGTAGCTGCGCGAATTGAGAGCGTCCCGGCCGAAGCCGTAGTTGTACTTCAGCTTGTCCTCGAGCATTCGCTCGTGGGTGGCCACGTACGCCTGGTGAACCAGGCGCGCGATGCCGGCGCCGTCGCGCCTGGTCTGCCCTGCGGGCTGCGCCAGCCCGGCCTTGGCCCGCCGCGCCACCTCGAAATGGAACGACGGGAACC
>JACQFU010000499.1 GCA_016199905.1 Candidatus Wallbacteria bacterium | reverse complement strand
CCGCTCGTAGATCTGCCGCGGTTCCAGCGCATCGAAGACATCGAGCATCAACCGGTGAACGACTTCTTCGAAGCTCTGGGGAGCTGCGGGCCAGGGCACGCTCGGCATCTCGAACGGCTGCTGGAAGTTGAGCAGCCGGTACGGATCGAGCGGATCGCTTCCGGTGGCGAGGTGCTCCTTCAACACGCCGACGATTTGAACGGTTTCGGCGGTGCGCACCCGGATCGCGAGCCGCTCCAGAGCTTCGGGGAACGGCAATCCCAGGCGGTGCTCGGCGAGCACGATGCAGAGCTCCTCGGACAGGGGTGCTTCCGATTTCTCGGCGAGCGTGGCAAGCACGGCCTGTAGCGGTTTGCCGTCGTGAACGGCCTGGGCAACGTCCAGCCCGGCGGCCTCCAGCTGTCGCGCGACCTGCGCCTCGCGGAACCCGCCGGAGGCTTTGCAGGCGAAGACCGGGCCCGCGGCGCCGAGTCCTGCCAGCACCACGGTGATCATCAATCCGCCGGCGCTCAGGCCGGCGCTCATCAGGCCGACCAGAGCGCCCATGACGGAAAGCATCATGCTGAGCCCGGCGAGCTCCTCGGCCTTCAACGGGAGGCCGGAGCCCTTCAGGGCCGAGGCCATCGCCCGAGTGAGGACTGGCGGCGCCTTGGCGCCGATCACCGCGAACTTTTCGAGCATCTGCCTTCGAGAACTCATGGGATCACCGCCGGGGCGATACTAGCAGCCCACCGGCGTCCTGTCAGCCCCCGTTGACCTGCAGCTGGGTGGCCGCGCGCCGGTAGATGGCGTGAGAGAGCGCCACGAACACCCCCAACCACAGCGCCTGCCGGGCGATCAAACCGAACGCCAGGGCCGGATCGTAACGCACCCCCAGGCGCGCCGGGGCATACAGCACCGAAGAGAAGGGCAAATGGTCCAGGACGGTCCTCAACCAGCCCGGGAAGAACTCCATCGGGATCATCAGCCCGCCCGCCGTGAAGAGCAGCTTCTGGTAGATCCAGAAGAAGGGGCGAGTCTCCTCGAGCCAGAACGCGATCAAGGCGAGGCACGCGAGCAGGTGAAAGTGCAGGGTCAACCCCAACAGGGTCGCCACGAGCGCCCACGGAATGCCTGCCGGAGGCGCGGGGGGCGGGCCGCCCAGCAGCAGCGCGAAGGGCGCGCCGACCAGCAGGTTCAGGGAGAGCCGGACAGAGACTTCGCCGAGGAAAGCCGCGAGATGGTGCCCCAGGTAATGAACGGGGCGAATCATCAGGTAGGCGACGGAGCCGGAGCGCACCTCCTCTTCGATGTTCTGCTCGAAGGGAGGCACCGCGAGCAGCAGCGACTCGGTGAAGACCAGGTACCAGACGAGGTCGCGTTGCTTGAGCCCCTCCACGGTGCCGGCACCCAGCAGCTTGTCCCAGACACGTGAAAGGATGAATAGAATCAGAATGAAGAACCCCGTGCGCCCAGCGAGATCGGCCAGATAGGTCGAGCTGGAGCGCGCCGAGATGCGGGCGATGGCGAAGTACTTGGCGAGCGAACGCATGAGGGGAGGTGCTCGACGTCAGCAGCCGCGGCGGTCAATCCCCATGGCGCTCGGGCTCCAGTTCGCCCTGAGCCTGTCGAAGGGCATCGCCGGCCGGCGCTTCGACGAGCTCGGCACGAACGGCACAAGTGCCGATCGGGGGGTTCACCGATTGCTCCCCGGTGTAGATCGCGCCGATGATCTCCTCGAGAGGGGGATCGCTCACGACGATGTCGGCAATGGAGAGTGTCTTGAACAGCTCGCTCAAGGCGCGCTCGATGGGCACCGCCGTCGTGTCGACCTCCAGCTTCAGACCGTGGCCCTTTTTCTTCAGAATCCGGACACCCTCCACGGCAGGAGGATCGGCCAGCTCCCGCAGCCTCAGGTCGATCACCTTCACCTGAAGGAAGCGGTGCTTCAGCTCCTTCACAGGGATGTCGAGCACCATCTCGCCGCGGTTGACGATGACCACGCGCCGGCAGATCTCCTCGATGTCGTCGGCCTCGTGGGAGGTGAGGAACGTGGTGATGCCCTCCTGGCGATTCAACTCCAGCAGCAGATCGCGAACGCGGGCGCGGGCCAGCACGTCCAGGCCGATGGTCGGCTCGTCGAGGAACAGCACTCGTGGCCTGTGGAGGAGCGAGGCCACCAGCTCGCAGCGCATCCTCTGGCCCAGGGAGAGCTTGCGCACGGGGATGTCGTAGAACTCGCCGATCTCGAAGCGCTCCACCAAGTCGCCGACACGCTGGCGGTAGTCGGCGCGCGAGATCTCGTACACGTGCGAAAGCAGCTCGAAGGTGTCTCGTGGCGGCAGGTGGTACCAAAGCTGCGAGCGCTGTCCGAAGACGGTGCCGATGCGCCTGGCCAGCTCGGAGCGCTGCTCCCAGGGGACGACTCCCAGGACGCGGACCTGGCCGGCGGTGGGATGCAGGATGCCCGTGAGCATCTTGATGGTCGTGGACTTGCCGGCTCCGTTGGGTCCGATGAAGGCGATCAGCTCGCCCTCCTCGACGCGCAGGTCGATGTCCTTCACGGCGACGACCTCGCGCCAAGTCGGCGAAAAGAGCGCCTTCAGCCGCGCCGCGAAGCCGCTTGCGGGTTCGGCGACGCGGAAGACTTTGCGCAGGCCGGTGACTTCGAGGGCGGGCGAGGTCATAATGCGTTCGGAGGTCCGATCAATCGACGGAGGTGTTCCGATGAGCGTGCGTGTTCTGGTTCCACTGGCGGAGGGTTTCGAGGAGATCGAGGCCATCACCGTGATCGACGTGCTGCGGCGCGCCGGGGCAGAGGTGGTCGTTGCCGGGCTCGCGGCGGGGCCTGTGAAAGCCGCCCACGGCGTCCTGCTGCAGCCCGACACCACGATGGAGGCCGCACTCGGCGGACCCGGCTTCGACGCCGTCGTGCTGCCGGGCGGTATGCCGGGCTCCTCGAACCTGGCCGCGGACGCGCGGGTGCAACGGGCGCTGGGCCGCGCGCGCGAGGAGGGACGCTGGATCGGCGCCATCTGCGCCGCG
This sequence comes from Candidatus Wallbacteria bacterium, assembly GCA_016199905.1. Taxonomy (GTDB): domain Bacteria; phylum Muiribacteriota; class UBA6191; order JACPRK01; family JACPRK01; genus JACPRK01. The sequence goes on along the minus strand of JACQFU010000499.1, from coordinate 11,859 downwards.
CCTGCCGTGGTCCTGCAGTCGCTGGGATACCTCGACGGCAAGCAGGCCACCTGCTACCCCTCCTTCGCCGCCCAGCTCCCCGCCTACAACTCCGCGCGCGTGGTCGCAGACGGAAAGATCGTCACGAGCCAGGGACCAGGGACCGCGCTGGAGTTCGCCCTCGAACTTGTGACCCGGCTCTTCGGCCGCCAGAAGACCGACGAGGTCGCAGGCGCGATGGTGGTTCAGGGCTTCAGCCGGTAGTTCTTGATCCACGGCACTCCCTCGTCCACGGGGCCGGCGGCGTTGCCGTGCACGGTGTCGAGGAACACGGCCTGGGCCTTGGGGTCGGCGCGGTGCATGGCGTTGATGTTGTCGGGCTCGTTCTCGAAGAGGCCGGTCATCCGGTGCGTCTTCGCCAGCTCGGCGGTGCGCTTGCCCTTGAACTCCGGCGCCGGCTTGTGGGTGTCGTTCATCAGAAGCTGGGCCCTCTCGTCGAGCGGGAATCCGAAGTGGCGCAGCGCCTTCTCGGTGCCCTCGCGCATCTTCTCGGGCGAGCGCGCCGTGACGTAGAACACCGCGGCCCCCTTCGCGCGCAAACCGACAATGAACTCCAGCGAGCCCGGCAGCGGCCAATCGAAGGTCAGGTAATCGTTGGAGAGGAACCGCGGCAGCCAGTACTTCTTCAACTCCGTGACGCGCTCCTGGTCGCCGATCTCGAGCAGCTTCAGGACCTCGGCGATGCCATGCGGCATCGTGTTGGGGTCGAGCCTGGAGACCTGATCGGCAAAGCCCGGGTAGCGCTCGGCGTGCTTGCCCGCGAACTCCAGCAGGATCGCCTTGGTGCGCGGCGCGGTCAGAAGAAGCGTGTCGTCGATGTCGAAGGCTACGGCCGGAGACTTGCCCGCTGCCGCCGCCTTGGCGGTCTCCGCCAGGATGCCCGCCAGCAGTTTCGACTGAGCGTCCGGAGGCAAGGCCTTCCCCCGCGCGAAGGCGGCCGCCGCTCCCGCGAGCATCAACAGGATGAAAAGGCTCTTCCGGATGAATCGAGTCCTGAGTGCGGTCGTCACGAGCGGACCTCCCGGGTCGGGGACGGGCTGTAGACTGGGAAGCCGCCGGTTGCGGGCGTCTTCCCGGCCTACAGTCTACAGCCTGCGCCCCCTACTTCCCGCCCGTCCCTTGCTCGATCTGCGCCCCGGAGAAGAAGTCCGACGCGGCGCGCAGCTCGCCCTTCGACTTGTCGCGCTCGTCCATCGCCACCATAGCTGCGCGGATCTTCTCCTCGGGAATCCCGGACTCGCGGCCGGCCTGGGCGCAGAGCTCGAAGAGCTTGTGCTCCACTTCCTTGATCTGGCTGCGCCACTCCTGCATCCGATCGAAGCGTTTGGCCCTGCGACAGATCTCTTCCAGCGCCAGCAGCACCGCCAGCCGGCCGGCTAGGTGATCGACCTCCAGCTGGGCCAGCGCCGTCTCGAGGATCCGCAGCGCCCCGTCGACGTTGCCCTCCTTGGAGGTCTGCTTGGCCCTCGTGATGTCGTAGCGGTAGGCGTCCTGGAAGTAGTCGAGCGCCATCAGGTGGACGATCGCTTGAGACTTGATCCCCTGAGGCGCCAGCGCCACCTTCATCCGATCCTCGACTTCTTGCAGCGTCAGCTCGGGTTCCGAGTCGCTGCCCGAGGGCGGCGGCGCCGAGTACGACGAGAACGCGGGTTGCTTGCCGCCCGCCTTGCCGGGCGTCTGGAACACGATGCGACTGGGTTGCACGGCAGGCGCAGAGGCGCCGAAGTCGTAGCCCGCGGTGGAGCGCGGCCGCTCGCGAGGCCAAAACTGCCAGAGCCCGATCGCGAGCAAGACGACGGCAAATCCCACTCCCGCGGCGACGTGGCGCGCCTCCAGCTCGAAGCGAGGCTTGACTGCGGACGCCCCCTTGCCGCGCACTCGCGCCGCCGCGTGCACGGGCTCCGATGGCGACGGCGCCAGCTCGGAAGGGAATCGGTTGGCAAAGATGTCCGGCGGCGTCCCGAGCTGCTGCCCGAGCGCCGTGCCCAGCTCCAGCAGAAACGGGCGCGAATTCGCAGGCGCCCGCTGGAACAGCAGCGCCACCCTCTCCAGCGTCTCCGCGTCGCCCCAGGCGAGCACGATGCGGGACAGCGGCTCCACCACGCCCGGGTTGCTGCCCCGCGCCAGAACGTCCAGGACCAGCGGCATCCCCAATTCGCGGCTTCCCCTCGCTTCCAACAGCTCCAACCCGCGCCGCATCGCCCACGGCTGTCCGCTCTCCAGGAGCGCCTTCACGCCCTGCGTTGCCGCGTCCGGCCCCAGCCGCTCCAGCTGGTCCAGCGCTCGCTTGGACACCTCCGCGTCGCGATCGCGCACCGCCGCCGCGATCGACTCGATGGCGTCGGCGCTCTTCAGCTTCCCCAGAGCCTCCACGGCCGCCAGTCGAACGCGCCGGTCGCGCGACTTCATGAACGGCTGGGCCAGCTCGATCACGTCCGGCAGCTTCATGTCGGCCGCCGTCTCCAAGAGGAAACTGATCGACAGCGGGTCGTTCTCCCTCGCCAGCGCTTCCCGCACGGCGTTGCCCGACAGCTCCCCCAGCCGCTTCATGTCCATCATCTTGCTGTATGGACTCGAAAGCTCCGACAGCGCTGACGACTCCTTTTGCTTGGTTGCCTCCGCCTGCAGGACCTCGATCGAGAGCGGCTGGGAGATGTTCATCACCGACTGCTGCAGGTAGGTCTTCTTGTTCCCGTCCGGCAGCTGCTCCATCAGAGCCTTGAGGTCCTCGGGCCGGCCCGCGGTCAGCTCGCGAGACAACGCGTCGGCGCACGTCTCGTAGAGCTTCGGCTGAGTCTCGAAGAGGAAGTGCTCGCGCAACAGCTCGAAGCGCTCCGGGAGCGTCGTCGTGCGGGCCACGTAGAGACCTGCGGCGCGATCGGCGATCGTCTGCGACGTCAGCATCCCGCGCAGGTGGCCGAGGAACACCTCCTTGTCGATCGCTGCCGACGCCCGGATCGCCGCCGCACGCACACGGGGGTCGCTGTCCAGAAGGCACGTGATCGCGGCCAGCAGGTCCTCCTCGCTGCCCGCCAGCTCCAGCGCGTCCACTGCGTTGGCCCGGACGCGCGCGTCGGGATCGCGAACGAAGGCCTGGATCAGCTTGATGTTCTCCGCGTCCCCCAGCAACGCCAGAGAGCCGATGATTGCCGCCCGCACGAACGGGTGCTCCTCCACGGGCAGCCGCCGCGCAAGCGCCTCCGCCGTCGGCCCAACGCCGCACCGCGTCGCCACCTCCAGCACCGTGTCGAGCGCCCGCCGCGCATCCTCCTCGCCGGCCACCAGCTTCTGCTCGAACTTCGCCAGCTCCCACGGATCGCGCTGGGTCGACGCCAAATTCTGCAGTAACGCCCGGATCGCCTCGCGAGCCGTGCGGCGAACCGTCGGGTCCGGATCGCGCAGCAGTTCCCGGACGGCGACGAGCAGCCGCGGGTCCTTCACGGCGCCGATCTTCTTGACCGTCGCGATGCGCGTCTCCGGCGATTCGTGGCGCAGATCGAAGATCAGGCGCTGCAGCTTCGACTCCGACAGCACGCCTGTGGCGCTCGGCAACACCCCCGAGCTGACCGGCCGCGCCAGCACGGCCGCCGCCTCCTTCATCACGGGCGCCAGCGCCGAGAGCGCGTTCCGGGCCCGCGTCGCGACGTCCGGATCCGCGGCCGCCGCCAGCTCCGCCAGCACCTCCACCGACTCCGGGGTCGCGATGGTCGACGCGGCCCAGATCGCCGACACCGCGAAGCCGGGGGTGGGACTCGCAGCCATCTTCCTGAGATGCGGCAAGACGTCGATCTCCGGGCTGTGCGCCAGCGCCACGATCGCGTTCGCCCTCGCCCGGTTGCCCGGGTCCACCAGCCGCGGCGCCAGCAGATCCAGCGAGCGCCCCGCGCCCAGCAAGCCGATCGCTTCGATGGCGTTGGCCCGCAGCCTCGCGTCCGCGGCTTGAAGGAACGGCTCCAGCGCGCGCACGTCGACGGGCGCCCCCAGCCGCCCGACGGCGCTCACCAGCGTCGCCTGCAACCGCGGGTCCCCGGCGGGGGCGAGCGCCGTCCGGATGCGCGGCATCAGGTCGTCGCGCCCCAGCCGCACGGCCTCCAGCGCCGCCTGGATCGTCGTATCGGGATCGCCGCTCTCGAATCGCTCCTCCAGCGGGAGCGCGACGGGTCCGCCCTCCGTCTCCACCGAGGCGAAGACGGCAGAGGCCGAAGGCGTCTCTCGCGAGCGCGCCAGCACCTGCCCAGCCTTCACGCTGCCCTTGCGCGACAGGTGCAGCAGGGACGCCAGCGCCATCTTCCGGCTGTCCTCGCTGGAGCTGCCGAGCTTCTCCGACAGCCGCGCTACGGCCGTCTCCTCGTCGAAGAACCGCAGCACGTAGAGCGCCGACCGCACGACTCGATCGTCGACCGCCTCGAGCATGTCGTCGACGCAGCGCAGCACGGCCTCGCGCTCCTGGGCGCGCATCGCGCGAGCCACGACGGCGCGCACCCGGTGATGCGGATCGCGGAGCATCGGCATCAGCCGCACCAGCACTTTGAGGTCCCCGATCGCCTCCAGCGCCTCCACTGCCGAGGCGCGCACCCGCGGCTCCGGGTCCTTCAGGTACGGCGTGATCAGCTTCTGCACGTTGCGGTCGCCCGTTGCGGAAAGCGCTTGCAGGAGCGCGCAGAGCACGAAGGGGTCCTTCTCTCCGGGCAAGACGGAGGCGAGCAGCTCGGGCACGGCCGCGTCGAGGTTTCCCACGAGAGTCCGGATCACTTTCACCCGGACGGCCGGATCGGGATCGGCCAGCAGAGCGCGAAAGCGCTCCACCGGCGAGGTAGGCTTGGCCTTGCTCTTTGGCGCCTCTACTTCCTCGTCCGGGAGCTTCTCGGAGGTCGTCGACAGGAAGCGGCGCGCCTCGAATCGCAGGCCTGCGCTCGGGTCCGTCGTCGCCACGCGGCGCACGGCTCGCAAGATGGCCAGGCTCGGGATGCTCTCCAGCCCCCGCAGCGCCGCCATCCGGACATCTTCGAGAGGGCTCTCGAGGTCCTTCAGCAGCTGCGTCAGGCCTGGCTGTCCGTCCGAGGAACTGCTCACGATGGGATTCCCCGCCGCGTTACGATCCCGGCTCCACGCTCATGACCTCGCCGCTCTGCTCCACGGTCCAGTAAGGCACTCGCGAACCCTTTGCCACGTCCTTGAGCGTTTCCCGGTACTGGACTTTCACGCCGTCGGTCGGACCGGTCGCCGAATCGGGAATGGCGGCCTTGTTGAGCAGGCCGGTTACGAGGTTGCCGACGATCTTCGTGGCGGTGCCGGTCGGCTTCACGCCCGTGTCGCTGTAGACGCAACCCTCGAAACTGGGCCCCAGCTTCAGCGCCGGCAACTTGCCCGCGGCGACCAGGTCGCGCGAAACGCGGTGGGCCAGCACCAGCTCGTTGGCCGGGCCGGCCGTGACGGGATGGACGGTCGCGTCCAGGGTCGCCGGCTCGTCCTCTTTCTCCGTGAGCGCGATCAGTATCCCGCGGCCCCGGTAGCTGATGTCTTTCGCCACGCCGGTTGGATCCATTTTCCGGATGAGCACGGCGCCCTTGAGCTCCAGCACGCCGTCGGCCGCCGTCTAGGCATCCAGATAGGCCTTCATCGTCTCGTAGCTCCGGGTGGCGCTTCGCTCCCAATCGCGGAACTGCGGCGGATAGAAGCCGTTGGGGTAGTCGCGCGCGAGCGCCGCCATGTCGTCGGGGGCGGCAGGAGGCGGCCCCCAATAATCCCCGAGTACTCCTTTGGGTCTCTTCGAAACCGACGCCGCCAGCGGCGCCAGTCCCCGCGGCTGACCGCCGGCCTCGATCCCCTGCACCAGCACCCGCGCGGCGTCCTCGGGCGAAGCGGCGTCCTTGGCCTTCGTGCGCGCCAGCAGCCTTTTCTCGTAGTCGCCGCGGAGGAACTCCTTGGCCGCCTTTCCCGACTCGGGGGGGCCGCCGGTGATGAGCGCGTCGGCCTCGGTCCGGCTGTTGGGGTTGTTGACGAAGAGCGCGCAGAACTGCGCCGCCGTCTTCCCCGTGATGAGCGGCGTCTTGACGGCATCCAGCATCGTCTTGTGCAGGTCGTCGGCTACGGGGACGCTGTTCCAGACGCCTTCCTTGTGGAAGAAGTAGCCGTAGGGGGCGAGCACTGCCTCCTTGGCCTGGATCTCGCCTGGGGCTCCGCCGGCGGTCAGGTCCTTCGGAGGTCCGCTCTCCCAGTTCTGGGCCGCCGTCTTCACCTCGAAGCGACGGAACAGCACCTTGAGGTCGGGCCGGATCTTGAGCTGAGCCATGACCTGGGCGTTGATGCTGCCGAGTTGGTCCTGGACTGCGTCCCAGATCTTGTTTTTGATCCAGCCCGGGAACGAGAGTTTGTCAACGGCTTTCTTGGCCCCAAGGGTGACCAGGTAAAGCGACAGGTCGCCGGCCGTCAACAGCCCGTAGGTGTAGGACTCGAGCGATGCAGTGCCGTAGACGCCGACGACGCCCAGGTCGCCGGCTCCCGCCGGGTTCGGCAGGGGCTCCATTGCGAGCGAGTCTCCCTCCTCCATCGCCAGCGCGCCAGGAACATAGATCCTCGCCGGCTTGTCAGGCGCTGCCGGCACGACGATGCCCTTGTAGAGAAGGATGTCCGGAGGCTTGAGTCGGAAGTGCTGCTTGTCGGCGGCGATGGGGCCGTGGAGGTAGGCGCCGGGCGGGAAGAAGGCCAGATTGTCCTCGTCGATCGTGAGGAATTCGGGCTTGTCCGTGTCGAGCTTGTCGGCGATCACCATCGAGACATTGCCCAGGTCGCGGTCCTGTGCCGGAACGTCCTCGTCGACTTTCTTTTTTCCGATCGGCCAGGGGAGCTCTACTTCCACGTGGATGGGGATCACGTTGGTCTTCAGGACCGAGTGGCTCTCTTCCTTCTCGGGCCGGCAGGCCGACATATCCGACTTGACGGCCGGAGCCAGCGCCTTGGCCTGCGCGATGAGCTGGTCGAAGGGGTTGTCCGACAACTTCACCACTTGCTGCAGCGTCCGGGGACCCGGGATGTTGCCCATGAACAGCCACTTCTTGAACGGATAGGAGGTCGACGCCGGCGGCGTCGGGCCGCCCATCTGCAGCTTCGACGCGAGGGCCTCTTCCGGGAACAAGAACAGCGGGCCCCGCAGGAAGACGCGGCCGACCAGCTTCGGCTCGACGGTGAAACTGCCGCCGCGCTGTAGGTCGTTGAGCGCGTAGTCGGCCGTGACGGGCGGCATGTAGCCGAAAAGCGCGAACTCGGAGGCCGGCGGCGTCGTATCCGTGATCTGCAGCTCCTGGCCGCGCAGGTACTTCTGGCTGAAGTCGAGAGGGCCCTTCGAGGTCTTGATGCTGACCTCCACGTTGAGCGGCCCGCGCAGGTCCCAGGCAAGGCGGTTCTTTCCGCCGTCGCCCAGGTCCGCCGGCGCGTACATCACGTTTGCGGGATAGGCCGTCGAGCGGACCGTGAAGGGCCCGGCGACCGCCTTGATGCCGCTGATTTCGACCAATCCGTTGGTCTTCTCCGCCGCGGCCTTGGTCACCGGGATCTTGTCGTCGAACGGGATGTCCTGCTTGACGTCGAGAACCCCGGTCGCGCCACCGCCGCCCCCGCTGACCTTGCCGTCGAGCGCGTCCAGGAGTGGCTTCATCCACGGAGGTTGAGTGCCGGACGCGGCCGCCGCCTTCTGTCCCGCGTCGATGTCGAGGCTGACCTCGTCGGCCGCCAGGTCCGCCAGCGCCGTCGCCTGGATAGTGCGGACCATCTTCCCCACCTGCTTGTAGTCGGAGGAAGAGAGGAACTGGAACGTCAGCACCATCGACGCCAGCAAGAACAAGCTCACGAGCACGACCGGCAGGACGACGCCCTCACGCGATGCTCTCATTGCAATCCTCCCCGGGCGATCTCGAGCACCCGGTTCCGGCTCCAGATCTTGGTCACCACCGAGGTCACGCTGCTCGAATCGGAGGACGCCGTGCCGGACGGCAGCCCCACGGTCACGTCGACGACGAGGCACGCGACCGTGGCGCCCGGCTGCTTGGCCCGGTTGTCCGAGGCGGCCACGAGCTGATACCGCTTGTCGGGGAGCGGAATCGCCGCCACCGGCCAGACTCGCATCTTGGCGATGGAGCGCGCCACGGTCCGGGTGACGGGAGTGCCGCCGCCCGCCGTGCCCGGATCGACCACGCTGACGGTGCGAGTGCACTCGCGCAGCTTGGTGCGAGGCTCGACAGCGCCGAGCTTGTACTCGATCTTCCGAAGCGAGGGCGCGGGCGGCACGGTCAGTCCCACCTCGTTTCGGGTCGACTTCACGACCAGCTTGAGCGAGTCGCCGCCGCTGCCGCCCGAGTCCATCGCCGCGCCGTCTTCCAGGTAGACCAGCTCGTTGGCGTCGTCCGAGAGCGTCTCCAGCAGCAGGCGCAGATCGACCTGACTGCCGCTGGTTCGGCGGCCGACCTCCAGGATATGGCTTCCCTTGCTCAGAATCCCGATCGCCCCGACCAGCACGATGGCCGCGATGGCGCCAAAGAACATCATCTCGATCAGCGTGACGGCCCCACGGCCGGCGCCGGCCATCCTCGGCGACGTCATTTGCTTGGCACCCAAGGCGGGACCAGCACGCCGAAGATCAACTGGAGGCTCGAAGGGCGTTCGCGCTTGTCAGGGCTGGGCGGCCCCGTGGTCGGGTCGATCCAGCGGGCGTCCAGCGTGACGGAGCGCAGCCTCGGATTGGCGCCGGCGGCATCCATGACGGCCTGAGTGGCCACGCGAGCCTGGTCCGGGTGGTAGGAGACGTCGAGCGCCAGGTCCGGAGCGGCGTCCTTCAACCGCTCCATGACGTTGCCCTTCAGCGGACGCCACGGATGGGCGACCTTGTCGGGGGGCGCCCCGCAGGCGACGGCCATCCGGGATTCGTACATCTCGTCGCGGGCCGCCAGGATGGCGAGGTATTCGAAGCGCGACCGCTGCTCGGAGTCCCGTTCCTGGAAGAGCAGCGTCAACAGAGGTACGGCCACGGCTGCCGCGACGAGGGCTGCCACCAGCACCTCGATTGCGAACGAGCCGGCGATCCGCCTGTCGAGCACTCCGTTGTCTCCTCCTCCTTAGAATTCTAGTCAATTTCGGGCTCTCAGGCCAGTGCCGGGGGAAAGAAGGTTCCCGGCCAGAGGCCGATGGTTCTCGGAGAGGCTTGCATGACGCCAAGCGCAGTCCAGGTCGCCGGGGGCCGCCTGGCGTCGGAGTGCCGGGGCCGATAGTGCGAAGAGAAGCTTCAGACGGCCCTCGCCGTTGCGCTCGCCACCCGCGCGGCATACTCTGCATCTGAAGCCATTTGCCCCCATGATTTCCGAAGAACTGATCCTCCGACTTTCTCACGCGGACCCCGCCGTCCGGATACGGGCCATCGAGGAGCTGGCGCGGCTGGACGATCCGGATGCGCTGGCCTGCCTGGTGGCGCGGCTCAACGACTCCGAGGAACAGGTTTCGGCCGCGGCGCGGGCGGCGCTCTGCCGGGTGACAGGGTTGGATCTGGGAGGCGAGCGGGACGCCTGGCTCGATTGGTGGAAGCAGAAGGCCGGGCTAACTTGCGCGCACTGCGGAAAAAGGCTCTATTCGTCCCGGCTCTACTACCTGGCCCGGATCCAGCTCACCAGCGAGCCCAGGGAGCTCTACCTCTCGCAGGAGGACCTGCGGCCGCGCACCGCGGGCGACCTACGGCGGGCAGCCGAAGAGCTTTCGAAACACGACCCGGCCGGCCTCGAAGAGGAGGTCTACGTGCACTTGCGCTACTACCTCTGCACGCCGTGCAAGCTCGAGTTCGTCCGCGACGCCAGAGAGAGCGGTGCGTTGGACGACGACTAGCGCGCAGCTGCCTACCGGTTGTCGCGTTCGGCCAGGTTGTAAAGCGCCTCGTTGATGAGCGCGTAGAGGTCCCGGAAGTGGTCCTCGCCCATCGTGGCCGAGTAATCCGGGCGGTCCTTGGCCCTAACGGCGACGGCGATGAAGAACGCCTCCTCGGGATCCAGGTCGGCAGCCAGCTCGACCAGGAAGCGAACGCCAATCAGGCGGAAGAGCCTCTCCTTGGCCAGCTCCATCAGCTTGACGGTCTTCTCCGGCAGGTTGCGGGCGGAGCGCAGGTTCAGGAACCCGTCGGCGACGGCCGCGAGCGGGTCCCACGCGCGGGCGCCCCACTCCTTGGCGCAGACGTCGTAGGCCGCCTGCTTGTACGAAGGCCACTGGTAGTAGCCCCACGGTTTGCCGGGGGCGCCGCCCTCGCCGCGGTTGTCGTGATAATTCAGATCGAACGCGGGAATCGTCCGCGTCACGGCCTCCCAGACCTTCTGCTCGGGCGTGTGGGCCGGATCGACCAGCAGCGCCAGAGTCTCGCCGTGCACGGTGAAGGTGAGCTGACTGTTGAAACTGGAGGTGGCGCCGGCCGGGAAGTTATCGAGGTCCAGCGCGGCGGACAGCTTCGGGCCCAGCGCTCGCTCCAACGCCTTCCGGTAGTCCTCCATCTCGCCACGGCGCGCCTTCTTATCCTGAATCGTTTGCGAGAAAACGACGTCCCGAACCTCGTTGGCGCCGGGGGCCTCGGGCAACAGCATGACGTTGGACGTGTCCGGCGTGGGAGGCGCACTGCCCTCGGGCAAGAGCGCGTACATGCTCTGCTCGTGCGCCTCCTTGAACAGGCCGAAGAGGAAGTTCCAGTCGCTGCGGTAGGAGTAGACGGGGAAGAAGAAATCGTGGGTGACCTCCTGGGCGTCCCAGGTGCGCAGGTGGTTTTCGACCCAGCTCGAGCTGGAGTCGAACCGCATGATCTTGGTGCCAATCCGGAAGCTCCGACCGCTCGAGTGGTAGCGGTTCATGCCCTTGAAAACGCGATCGACCCGGCGGCGTCCCGGCTCCAGCGTGCTGTCCTCGTGAAAGATCTCCTCGGCAGGCCGCAGGTCGTTGAGCAGGATGTCGTCGAGCTTGCTCGAACGGATGAGGGCGTTGGCAGCCAGCGCGGGGCTGGACTTCAGGTTGGCCACCATCACCTTGTCGTAGGCCTTGCATGCCTGGGCGTCCCGCAGGTCGAAGATGTAGTCGGCGCTGAAGCCGCCGCCGGTCGACCAGTTCCAGCCGACGTTGAACACGTGCAGATCGATCAGACGCTTGATCGCGTTGTTGAGGATCGAGATGCCGACGATCTTCAATCCGTTGGCGTCGACGCTGGCGCTGGCCCCCGGGCCCCAGCCGCGAGTGCCTGTGAGGCGGAGTCGGACATGGTCGGCGTCGGCCTTGAAGATGTTGACGCGGAAGCGGCCGCTGACGACGTAGCTGGCGCCGGCGCCGGCGCTGACTGGCCCATAGCTATAGCCGGCCCCGATGCCGGTGGAGAAGGAGAGGTCGGCCGGCAAACTCCAGAAGTCGCCCATCGCGAGCTTCTTGGCGCGCTCGGCGGTGAAGGGGATGGAGAGCGGAGTCTTGGGGATGGCGATCGCCGCCTGGGTCTTGCTCTTGAACTGGCGGGCCAGGATGATCTTCTCGTGGCCGCTGATGTTGATGCCCAGGGGGAGGTCGATCAGCTCCTTGATCCAATCGCCGATGCGCAGGTTGGTGCCGAACTCCCAGGTGTCGACGCGCGTGGCGTACTGGTCCTCGAGGTTTCCGTCGACCTGCCATTTATACTGAGCCGACAATCCGACTCCAGTGGCGACGTCGATATCGAGCAGCTTCAGGTTCGCCGAGAGGTCGGTCTTGTAGATCTCCCTGCGGATCTGGTTCGGAATGCTGTGCGGGTCGATGTTGTCGAAGACGCCGCCGGCGGTAGCGCCT
>JACQFU010000498.1 GCA_016199905.1 Candidatus Wallbacteria bacterium | reverse complement strand
GACCCAGGCCAGCAAGGAACTCGAGGAGTCCTGGAAGAAGCGCGAGGACCTGGAAAACGAGATGTTCAAGGGCACCGAGGAGCTGCTCGGCATGGCCAAGAAGGGGGTCGAGCACGAGAGGTCCAAGCCCCAGCCCGACCAGGGCAAGATCTCCAAGATGCTGGCCACGATCGAATCGAGTCAGAAGGAGATGAAGGAGGCCTTCCGCTACCGCGAGGCGCTCAAGGAACGCAGCGGACAGCTCTCTCGAATCGTCAAGGATCGCATCTGCATGGTCGGGTCCGTGGCCAGCGGCACCGTCGACCTGGGCGTGATGCCGTACCAGGAGGTCTATCCCAAGGTCGGCGTCCACGCCAACGTCATCAACACGGTCCTCACGCAACACTTCATCCGGCGCATCGACCGGCTGCCGTCATTCATCCTGCTCATCGCCATAGCGCTGGCCAGCGGCCTGCTGTTCCCGCGGGTGACGATCCTCAGCGGCTCCATCCTCCTGGTGGAGATGATCGCCGCCTACATGGTGATCGCCTACGTGGTGCTCCGCAACTGGGGGCTCTGGATCGACGTCGCGCCGCAGGTCTGCGCCATCTTCCTCAACTACACGAGCATCAGCGTCTACCGGTACGTGACCGAGCTGGCACAGCGTCGATTCGTGGAGAAGGTCTTCGCCCACTACCTGTCTCAGGAGGTCATCTCCGAGCTGATCGAGGACCCCGACAAAGTCCGCCTCGGCGGCGAAGAAGTCCAGATCACCCCGTTCTTCAGCGACGTGGCCGGCTTCAGCTCGATATCCGAGAAACTGACGCCGACGGAGCTGGTCAACCTGCTCAACGAGTACCTGACGGAGATGACCAACATTCTCCTGAAGTACCAGGGCACTCTCGACAAGTACGAGGGCGACGCCATCATCGCGTTCTTCGGCGCCCCGCTGAAATTCGACGACCATGCCGTGAAGGCTTGCCACGCCTCGCTGGAGATGCAGCAGACCATGTTGCAGCTGCGAGAGCGGCTCAAGGCGGAGGGACGGCCCCTGCTGAAGATGCGCATCGGCCTCAACACGGGCCGCGCCGTGGTCGGCAACATGGGCAGCCAGGACCGCTTCAACTACACGATGATGGGCGACACCGTGAACTTGGCCAGTCGCCTGGAGGGCGCCAACAAGCCGTACGGCACCTATCTCATGATGAGCCAGTTCACCTACGCGGCGGCCAAGGACCACGTGGAAGCCCGGGAGCTGGACCGCATCCTGGTCGTCGGAAAGCTCGAGCCGATCACGGTTTACGAACTGCTGGCTCGAAAAGGCCAACTCGACAAGAACCGGCAGAACATCGTCGAGGTGTACAACAAGGCCACCGATCTCTATCGCAAGCGCGAGTGGATGGCCGCCTGCGACCTCTTCGTCCAGGCCGACCAGTTCCCGGGCGGCGACCCGCCTTCTCGCGAGTACATCCGCCGCTGCCAGGAGTTCGCCGCCTTCCCGCCCCCCGACGACTGGAACGGAACCTATCAGATGAAGGACAAGGGCAAGTAGTCAGTAGGAGTACGTCACGTTGAGGAACAGGTTCGACGTGTCGTCCCGCGTCCCTGCCGGATAGGCGTCCCCCGGAGAGAACTTGCCCCACTGGGCGAGGACCGTCAGGTCCGACCAGGGCTTCCAGCCGACATAGAGATCCAGGCCGCTGCCGATGTCGTCGTTGGCCACGGTCGCCTGCTGATCGCTGATCGCGCCGAGCGGATCGTTCTTGCGGTAGCGGCTGGCCTTGCCGCCGATGGTCAAAGTCTCGAGTCCCTTCGACGACTCCCAGGGCCGCCAGGAAACACCCGCCCGAATAATCTCCAGGTTCGACAACCGCGGATTCAGGGCAATTCCGAAGTCGTAGCGGCCGAAGCCGAGGAAGTTTCCGTCAACGCCGTTGGCTCCGCTGTTGAACGTGTTGATGCCAGGCAGCCGCGAAGAGTCTCCGCCGCCGACGGCATACTCCGAGGTGAAGACGGGATGGCCGCGCCAGTTGGGGTGGTACGCCAGCTCGGTGTACGCCGCCGCTGCGTTGATGTCTATCCGCTTGTTCGCCGGCACCAGCGCCACGACCGAACCTCTCTCCATGATCCCTTCGCCGTAGTAGGAGAGGTTTTGCGTGAAGTCGCCGCTCGTGCCCAGGGCGTAATAGTTTGCATCGTAGTCGAGGCCGATCGGCGGAGAGCCCGTGAAGGCTACGACCTGATCGCTGTTATCGCGTTCCTGCAGGTAGTAGCCGAAGTAGCGCTCGCCTTCGTCGTTGAGATAGCTGACGTTGCCGGACGCGTAGTACCGATTCGGATCCACCACATTGGCGTCGATGTCCGGGTCGTTCGTCAGGCTCTTCACCAGGAAGGTGTTGAAGCTCCATCGACCGCTGTTCCAGTCGAGCGACAGGCCGTCGAAGTTGCCGTTGAGGGTGATTCCTCGTCCCTCGCGGATGTACTGCCGGCCGATGCGCAGGGAGTAGTCGTCGAAGATGTGCGTATCGTAATAGGCCAGGTCGAGATCGACCTTCTCATTGCGCAGTACCGGCCGTGCCGCGCCCGGGCCCATGTCGAACCCGTACTGCAGCCACCGGAGACGTCCGTAGAAACTGGAGCCGTCCTCGAACTCGACCCGGCCCCACAGGCGCGAGTCGTTGATCAGGATGCGCTGCACGGCGTCGGCCGTAGCTCGAGAGTTGTCGTCGTCCTTGAGCCAGAGCGCGCTGTACGAGTTCCAGCCGCCCCACTGGAAGGTCTTCTGGCCCTCCTCTTTCTTGACCCACTGCCCCTGCAAAGGGTCCTGAGCGGTCTGCAGCTCGATGCGCCGCAGCTGCTCCTGGACCGCCTGGGCGCGGACGGGCGTCAGCCCCGCAGTTCCCAGTAGCAGAAGGCTCAGTACCCATGTAAGACGTCTCATCGACCCACTACCTCGCTTTTGTTCTGATGCGTGTCTATCGAGGGTTCGCTGGACCGCTCAGGGCGCGCCGGCGCCTGCGACCGCGGTCCCTGTGCTGCTCAGGATGGCGTCCACCGAATCGATCTGGGGCGTGCTCACGTCGAAGCGCTGATCGACCGTGCCCTGGACCGTCAGGTCGGCCCCCGGCTCGCCATTGTTGCCGGAGATGAAGTTGGCACCCCCCGCCAGCGCGCTTCCCAGTATGCCTCCGCCGCTGGAGGTCGCAGCCGCGACGCCGACGGGCTGGCGGCCCACCGCGAAGCTCTGGTTGCCGCGGATGTTGTTTCCGAAGATGAGCGGCTCCTTGGGAAGAATCGTGTCCAGCCCCTCCACGACGACGCCCACGAAACCGTTCGCAAGCTCGTTGAAGCGGACCACGGGATCGGAACTGAACACCAAGACGGCGCCGAAGGAAGCCTTTGTCACCGTGTTGTGGTCGAGCGCCAATCGGGTCGACACGTCGGCGCCGCTCACGCAGTCGACGACCACGATGCCCGCCTCGAGGCCGCTGGAACCCAGGACTCGATTCTGCGTCACTTGTGGACCGGAGTTCCGCAACTGAATGCCCGTGTTCATCTGGGCCGAAACCTGATGGAGCGAGTTCTTGTTCACGAACGCCGACGGGCAGTCGACGATGTTGATTCCAAGGCTCGTCGTGTCTGTGAGCTCGTTGTTCTCCACCAGGAAGTTGGTG
>JACQFU010000495.1 GCA_016199905.1 Candidatus Wallbacteria bacterium | reverse complement strand
CACGCGCCCTTGGCCAGCGAGTAGGCCCAGGGCAGATCCAGTCCTCCGGTGGTCCCCATCCAGCCCGGAATCCACTGGCTGGTGTCGAGCCCGGGTTCCGGCTTGTTCTCCTTGAGCTTCTGGAAGTCATTCTTGCTCTTCCCCAGGTCCAGCGCCTCGAGCTGCTTGCGCAGGCTGGGGTCGCCGTCGAGCTTCTTCTTCTTGGGCACGTCGGCGCGATCGATCAGATGGTAGTCGAGCGTGTCCATCTGGGCGTCGGGCTTTCCGGTGACGTCGCGCCTGGTCGGTCCGTCCAGTACGCTACCGGCCCGGACGGTCGCTGCAATCCCCGTCGCGATCAGCAGCGTCGCGACAGCTCCCCAGACAGGACCACGAAAGGAATGCATCTTCTTCAAAACGCGCGGACGGGGCGAGCCGACATGCTCCCCTCGATCTATCGAGATTTGGTGCGGTTAAAATTAGCCTGGAGGCGTTTGGCAGCGTGCTAAACTAGCCCGACCCCGGGTTGGAACCAGATTTGCGGCGGCTGCACGCACAACGCCATGCGAACTCTGATTGCGACCTGGTTGACTGCGGGCGGCAGCCCTGTGTCGGCCTGGGGCTATCGAAGCGACAACATGCAGTACCTGCTGATATTCGACCTGGCGCTGGCCTTGTACTCGGTCGGCATGCTGCTGTGCGGTCTGGCGATGTTCCGTCCGCGCGGCCTGGCTGCCAAGGCCGCCTGGGCCGTCCTGCCGCTGGCCATCTTGGTTCACGCGACCAGCTTCGTGGTCCAGTGGTACTCGCAGGCCATTTTTCCTCTCCACTCGCTGCTGGGCGCCTTCAGTCTCTATGCGCTCCTGGCCTTCCTGGGGGCCGTCCGCTTCGCCCACGCTACCGGCAGCGCCTCCGCGGCTTTCTCTCTTGGCGCCGTTCCCTACGCGGCCTTGCTGCTCGCCTTTCTTTCTCGATTTCACGGAGTTCAGCTCAAGACCGAGCTGCCGCCCAGCTTCCTGTCGGCGCACTTGTTCGCCGTGATGGCCAGCTTCGCAGCCTTCTCGCTGGCGGCTGGCTCGGGTCTGCTTCTTCTGAAGATGGAAAAGGCCCTCAAGCAGAAAAGCTTCGGCCCGTTCTGGGAGGCCATGCCGCCGCTGGAGGCGCTGGACCGCGAGACCTATCGCTACATCATCGTCGGATTCTGCTTCCTGTCCGTCGGGATCGGCATCGGAATTGGCGGCGCTCCCCTGGCTTGGGGTGGTGGCTGGTTCCACGATCGACGGCTTCTCACCTCTTTGGTGATCTGGGCCCTCTACGGGCTCTATCTGGTCGCCCGTGCGCGCTACGGATGGCGCGGCCGCAAGTTGGCCGTCTTCTCGGTCGGGGCGTTCGCTCTGACGCTGGTGACCTATGTCCTCATCAACATGGGGAAGTACGTCCTGTAGACTTCTTTCGAGCCGAAAGCCCATGTATCTCTTCGTATCCGGAGTGAACCACAAGCGAGCTCCGGTTCACGTTCGCGAGTCGCTCGCCAAGATGAACGGCCAGCTCGAGGATTCCGTCACCCAGCTCATGACCGCTTGCCCCGTTCGCGAGGCGGTCATCCTGTCCACATGCAACCGCTTCGAGGTCTACGGCGTCACCGACCAGGAAGCTCAGACCCCGGACTTCGTTCGCCCCTTCTTCACCAGCCGCCTGGGCCTCGACGCCGAGTCATTCCGCAACCATTTCTACTTCCTCGGCAGCGGCAGCGCGGTCGAGCACCTGCTGGAAGTCATCTCCAGCCTCGACTCGATGGTGCTGGGAGAGGCCCAGATCCTCCACCAGGTGAAGGAAGCGTTCCGCATCGCCGCCTCCAAGAACGCCACGGGGAAGATGCTCAACAAGCTCTTCCAGAAGGCTTTCGAGATCGGCAAACGCGTCCGCGCCGAAACCGCAATCGGCCGCAACGCCGTCAGCGTCAGCTTTGCCGGCGTGGAACTGGCCCGCAAGATCTTCGGCACCCTGGAGGGTAAGACGGCCATGGTCGTCGGCGTGGGCGAGATGAGCCAGCTCACCATCGGCCACCTGGTCGATCACGGCGTCCGCCACGTCCTGGTCACCAACCGCACCTACCAGAACGCCGTCAACTTGGCCGCCCGCCACGGCGGAGAGGCCGTCGAGTTCGATCGATTCCCCGAGCGACTGCCCGAAGTCGACATCCTCATCAGCAGCACCGCCGCTTCGGGGTACATCCTGAAGGCCGACGAGGTCCGGAAGGCCATGGCGCGCCGCAAGCAACAACCGGTGCTGATGGTCGACATCGCCGTCCCTCGCGACATCGACCCCGAGGTGGGCAACGTCAGCAACGTTTACCTCTACAACATCGACGACCTCCAGAGCGTCGTCGATCGCAACCTGGGCGAGCGCGAGCAGGCCGCTCGGCAGGCGCGCCGCATCGTGCAGGAGGGCAAGACCGAGTTCCTCGAGTGGCTCCAGAGCCTGCAGGTCGTTCCCGTGATCGAAGGCCTGATGGCCCGGGCCGAGCAGATCGCCGAAGACGAGCTGAGCAGGGCGATGGCGCGGCTCACCAGCCTCTCGGAGCACGACCGCAACATCGTGCGGGCCGCCTTGCGGGGCACCACCAACAAGCTGTTGCACCTGCCGCTGAAGAACCTCAAGAAGCTCTCGCAGGAAAGCAACGCCGCGCAGGCCCTCGAGTTGGTCCGGGATCTCTTCGAGCTGCGCCCCGGCGGGGAAACCGCTCCGAACCAGGGGGAGAAACATTGAGCCCGAGGGTCTTGAGGCTCGGAACTCGCGGAAGCAAGCTGGCGCTTTGGCAGGCCAACCACGTCCGCGACCTGTTGTCCCGCTCGCATCCCGGACTCGAGATCGAGATCT
>JACQFU010000494.1 GCA_016199905.1 Candidatus Wallbacteria bacterium | reverse complement strand
CGCATCGACCTCCCGGGTGCAATCGTCGTACCATGAGCGCGAAACGGCACAAGTCCCGCTCTGGGCACCTCACTTGCAAGATTGCCTCGAGGTTGGCGGACCAAATGCACCGTTTCGTGCACACCTGCTACGATGGCCATGACGTGAAGTGTGAGGGTTCCGGCTCGTGAAACATCCCTCCCGGCGACCTCGCGGCAAGACGCTCCTGGCGTTCGCCGGCTTCGTCCTGCTGGTCCTGGTTGTCATTAATGTAACGGGGTGGGCCCTTTGGCACTTCACCAGCGACCTACTCACGGATCTTTTGGACCGCCATCTCACGGCCATTGCGACGCTGGTGAGCCACGAGCTGGAGGGCGATCTCCTGGTCCGATTGCGCCACGGCGACGAGAAGACCGACACCTTCCTCAAGCTCCGGCAGGGGCTCGGTGGACACCGAACCCACTTCCGGCTGGCCGACCTATACGTATTCGACTCGGAGAACCGGGTGCTGGTGGGCGCCGTCAATCAGGAGGCCATTGGCACACCCAACCTGGCTCTGCTGCTGGACGCCGACGAGATCCTGGACGCCTGGATGGGCAAGACGACCATCAGCCCCGTCATCGAGCGGGCCGGTCAGATGCTCAAGACCAGCTATGCCCCCATCCGCGACCGGCTTGGCCGAGTCGTGGCGATCCTGGGCGTCGAGACAGACGTGCAGTTTTTCGATACGCTGTCGCTCCTGCGCAACGGTCTGGTCGGCGCTACGGGCCTGGCACTCGTCGCCATCGGAGGACTGGCGCTGGGATTTCGCCGCCTGCTGCGCGATCTGCTCTTGGCGGAGGAAAAGAACCAGGAGACCGAACGCTTGGCGTTGGTCGGCCGGCTGTCGGCTCAGATCTGCCACGAGATCCGAAACCCGCTCTCGATCATTGGATCCTCTGCAGAGTTCGTCGTCCGGCATCTCGAAAGGCTGGGCGCCTCCGACGAGAAGGTCACTGAGCTGGTGGGCTACGTCGTGAGCGAGGTCGACCGCCTCGACGCCATCGTCACGCGCTTCCTGGAGGTGGCGCGGCCTGTGAACGTGGAACGCCGTCCCGAGCGCCTCGAAGAGCTCGTGAAGCCGATGGCAAGCTTCGTCGCTGCCGAGCTGGAAAAGGCCGGCATCGAGTTCAAGACCGACCTCGACGACGCCGCGGTCACCGTGATGATCGATCACGCCGGCATGCGCCAGGTGCTCCTCAACGGACTGGTCAACGCCCGGGACGCCATGAGCGATTGCCCCAGAAAACAGCTCCTGTTGGCAGTCAAGCGCGTAGCGCGCGACCGCGTGTCCATCCGTATCGAAGACACGGGCCCCGGAGTAACAGCCGATATCTTGAAGGAGGTCTTCGAGCCCTTCGTGACAACGAAGCCCTCCGGTACGGGACTTGGCCTCTTTGTTGCCAAGAGAATCATCGAAGAGCATGACGGCGAGATCCGCCTGGAGAACCTGGAGACAGGCGGTGCCCGGCTTGCGATCGAGCTTCCGGTCCACGAGACCGGCTGAAACCGCGGCCCGCGAAGACTCGGCCCCACCTGAAAGGGCCCAAGCGGCACCAAGAAGCTAGAGAGGTAACCAAATGGCGCGCATCCTGGTCTGCGACGACGAGACAAAGCTGACAGCAGTCTGGAAGATGGCCCTGGAGGACGAGGGACACGTTGTCGACGCCGTCAACGATCCGTTCGATGCCCTCAAGCTCGCCGGCGAGCGGACCTACGACATCATGCTCTCCGATATCCGGATGCCCAAGATGACGGGGCTCGAGTTGCTGGAAGGCGTCAAGCGGCGCAATCCCGAGGTCGAGTGCGTTCTGGTCACGGCTTACGCCAGCGTCGAAACAGCCATCTCGGCCCTGCGTTCCGGAGTACGGGACTACATCCTCAAACCCGTCAAGCTCGAGGAGCTGGTCAACGTCGTCGGCCGCATTTGCGACCGGCAGCGCTTGGTGCTCGAGAACCAGTACCTCAAGGAGCGCCTGACCCAGGAGACCGGGCAGCTGGCCATCATCGGCGAGTCCGGCGCGCTCAAGCACGCTCTCGGCCTGGCCGAGAAGGTCGCCGCCAGCGACGTCACCGTTCTGCTGCGCGGCGAGAGCGGGACCGGCAAAGAGGTCATTGCGAAGTTCATCCATACCCGGAGCGCGCGAGGCAACGCCCCGCTTGTCACGGTCAACTGCGCCGCCATTCCGGAGAACCTCCTGGAAAGCGAGTTCTTCGGTCACGAGCGCGGCGCCTTCACGGGGGCCGTGGTTCAGAAGCGAGGCAAGTGCGAGTTGGCTCAAGGCGGCACGTTGTTCCTCGACGAGATCGGCGAGCTCTCTCCGCTGTTGCAGGTGAAGCTTTTGCGGCTGCTCCAGGAAAAACGCTTCGAGCGAGTCGGCGGCCTCAAGACCATCGAATGCGACGCTCGAGTCATCACGGCCACCAATGCCGACCTGGAGCTGAACATGAAGGATGGCAGCTTCCGCGAGGATCTCTACTACCGGCTCAACGTCGTCTCCATCACACTTCCGCCGATGCGCGATCGGGCCGAGGATGTCCCCGCACTCGTGCGCCACTTCCTCAAGAAGTTCAGAAAGCCGAACATGGAAGTAAGCCCCGAGGCAATGGAAGCCCTGAAGAGCTATAGCTGGCCCGGCAACGTGCGAGAGCTCGAAAACGTGATCGAGCGCGCCACGGTGATCTGCGACTCCGGCCAGCTCGCGTTGTCCGATCTCCCGTTCCACTCGGAGGCCCGGCTGAAGGGGCCTGAGATGGAGATCCCGGAGGAGGGCATCTCGCTGGAGAACCTGGAGCAGAAACTTGTGCAACGCGCCTTCGAACGGGCCGGAGGCGTCAAGACCCGAACCGCCCGGCTGCTGGGGTTGACCCGCCGGCAGCTCGACTCGCGCCTCAAGAAGCTAGGAATGGACTGAAATGCGTCACGTCATGCTGGCAGTTCTTGCCGCCTCCCTCTCGCTCACCTCACAGGCTCGGGCCGGGCAGCCCCAGTCCGATGCGGCGCAAACCCAGGCCGTGCTCGTCGTGCGCCAGCAGGCCGTCGCAGCGCTTGCGGCAGCGCGGGCGCAGTTGGCAAGGGACCCGACTTCGCCCAGCCGGTTCGGCATCGACTCCGCCGAGTCTTCCATCCGCGGGGGCAACTCCGACCTAGCAGTCCGGAACTACGACGGCGCCCGACAGGGCTTCCAGCAAGCAATCTTGACCCTGCAACAGTCGTTCTCCAACGTGCGCCAGGCCACTCCGACCCCAGACGAGCAGCGCGTTTTCGAGGCCAATGCCACTACCCGGCGGCGCCAGGAAGAGATCGACCGCCGCCGGCTGCGACAGGCCGAAGAGCTGCTCTACCGCGTCCGTTCGGCGGCCACCCAGAGCACAAACCCCATCCTCCACCGGCAGTTCGACCGCATGCAGGAGAACCTGCTGCGCGTGCGCCAGCAGATCGATACTTCACCGGCGTTGAGGTTCAGCAATGACCTGGAATCGAAGCTCTCCGATCAGGTGCGTCCCCTGCTGGATCAGACCATTCTCGACGGCACGCAGGCCCTGGCGCAGTTCGACAGCCAGCGGCGCACCGATCGCGACCTGGACCAGACGAAGGGCAGGGTGCAGCGCGCTCGCAAGCAGCTGGAAGCTTCCTCGGACCCCGACGTGCGAGCGCTGCTGGACCGCGCCGACCTTCAGGTCCGAGACAGCGAGCAGGCGGGTGGCCGTGGGGACTACGTCCAGGCCCGCGTGCTGATGAACTCCGCCGAGCGGCTGATCCAGAGAGCGCTGGAGATCGCTCGCCCCGATAGCGCGAAACCAGCCTCTTCGGGGTCGCCAACGAAAGTGGAAGAAGCTTCGGCAACCGGCGATTTGGAGGCTGCCAAGGCAGGCCTGGAGCGTCTTCGATCCAGCGTGCGCCGCGCCGCGGGTCATCTTGGACGCACCGACGATCCCGTGACGGCCCGCCTTCTGGTCGAGGCCGAGACGACGCTGGAGCGCGCCCAGGACCTCTACGGCCAGGGCGAGGCAAAGCAGTCTCTGCGCTTGCTGAAGCTGGCGGGCAGGCTGCTGCAGGAAGCCTACGCGCGCTAGGCCTACGCGCGAGCCGCGAGCCTCTTTTCGCACCTTTTGTCGACTTCGAGCGTCCAACGCATCGAGATGATGAGCAAGGTCGAAATCGGCAATCGCGCGCGCGGGTCCCGGGTCGCCGCCGCCCTCGTAGAGGGCTTTGCAGCCAGCCCGAACCAGCGTACGAGTCAGGACTCTGCCGCTCGGCAGAGCGGGCTCGCGCCGCCCGAGGAGGCAATGAACACCGCCTGAGGAGCTGACCGCTCCAGAGGCGCCTCCCCGGGGCCGCGAGCCGAGAAGCAAGGTTCGCGGCCCCGCTGTCATTCCGGCCGTTTGGCCTCTCGGGCCGGCGGCACCCTCAAGTCAAAGACACGCTCGCGGCTGTTCGCAGCCGGTCGGAAACAGGTGAATCCCATGAACGGACACAACGGACTCAGCGGCTCCATAGAGTCGAGGGGTCACGAAAACAGGCTCTACTCTTGGAACCTGCTCTGCCTCTGCGTCGTGGAGGCGGGCTGGGGACTCGGCGGAGCCTTCCTGTCCGGCGGCGCCGTACTGCCGCTTCTGGCGGCTTCGCTGGGCGCGTCTCTCGGCACCGTCGGGCTGCTCCCCGGCTTGGCCGCGATCGCCTCGGCGCTGCCGCAGTTGCTCGCGGCTCATCGAACCTCCGGTCTCACGAGACGGTTGCCTCCGGTCGCCCGCGGGCACGTCTGGCCCACGCTGGCGTTCCTGCCGGTCGCGGCAGTCGCCTGGCACGGCGGCTCGGGCAACCTTCAGGTCGTCTTGCTCTACTTGGCCCTGGCGTGCTGGTACGTGGGGCTGGGCTACGTGGTTCCCGTCTGGCTCGCCTTTGTCGGCAGCCTGGCAGGGCCCGCACGGCGCGGGCATGCCCTGGGCGTGACGTCCATGGTCGGGCTGGTCGGCGGCGTCGCCGGCAGCTGGCTCTGCGGCCGGTTGCTCGAGGCATGGCCGGCTCCGGGAGGCTACGCGGCCTGCGCCCTGGCGGCCTTCACATGGATGAACCTGGCCAATGTCGGCTGGCTCGGCATCGAGGAGCCCGCCCTCACGGGAGCCGCCGAGGAGGAGCCCGCCGGCGAGCGGCCTTCGCTTCGGGCCTACCTCGCGGGGCTTGCTTCGTCGGTGCGCGGCAACTCCGAGTTCCTGCGATTGCTGGTGGCGCAGCAGCTCGTCTCCCTTCACTCGGCCCTCGGGTCGTTCTACCTGCTGTACGCGCAGAGGCAGTTCGGCGCGAGTCCCGCGCGAGTGATGGTCCTGGCGAGCACTTCCATGGCAGCGCAGGCAGTGGGCAGCGTGGTCTACGCCTCCGTGGCCGACCGGATCGGCGTGATGCCGGCCGTCATCGGAAGCCAGGCACTGCTGCTGGCGGCGATGGCGGCGGCACTGGCCGCTACCGCGGTGGATCACCTGACTGCGGTGGCCGTGCTTCTGGGGCTCTTCTACGGCACGTACTTCAATGCCCGAACGACTGCCGTGATGGAGCTGGCCAGGGGCTCGGATTCCGCGGCCTACCAGGCTGTGAGCAACCTGTTCACGACCCCCGCCTCGGTTGCTGTGCCCGCTCTGGCAGGCTGGGCCGCGGAGCGATACGGATACCACGCCGTTCTCTGCGCCGCCCTGGCGGGCACGGCAGGCGGCACGGCTCTCCTGATCCTCGGTTACGCCCCCGGCCTCCTCGCACGGCTGCGCTCCACGATGAGCACCGTCGAGCGGCAGGTCAGGCTGGCGGCGACGCTCTGGTGAGCGTCGTCGGTTCGGGGGGCACGGCGTTCGGCAAGTGCCGGCGGCCGTGCCCCCCGGGGCTAAAGGATCTTGTCGACGATCCCCCACTTGATGGCCTCTTCGGGAGTGAGCCACGTCTCCTCGTGGCGCACGATCTCCCGGAGAGAGTCGACGCTCTTGCCCGAGTGTTTCGACATGAACGCGAGCTGTTTCTGGATCGTGTTTCGGACTTCCTTCATCCGGCTGCTCATCTCCGTGAAGCTGCCCGAGTTGGACCAGGAGTACTCGTGCACCATCAGGGAGCAGTTCCGCATGATGCAGCGCTTGCCCCTGGAGCCTGCCATCAGGATGAGGGCTGCCGCCGACTCCACGGTGCCCATGCCGATCGTGGTGATGGGCGTTTTCATCCGGGCAAGGAAGTCCGCCAGCGCGAAGGTGGGCTGAAGGAGCCCGCCGGTGGAATTGATCCACATCGTCACGGGCACGGGCCGCTTCTTCCCGGCCGTCAGGTAGAGCAGCTGTTCGATCAGCGCCCGGATGGTGTCTTCATCGATCTCGCCGTAGAGCAGGAGATGGCCCCGCTCCAGAATCCGCTCCTGGTATCGCTCCATGGGTGGCGTCTTTTCCTTCCCCGGTTCGGCCGGATCATCCTCTTTCATCAAATGAGCACCTTGCACGGCTCGAGGCGGTCGGCCGCCGCGACCCGGTAAATGGCGACAAGCGCGGCGGCGTCGGACAACACCTTCACCAGCTGCTGGCCCTGGGCCTCGCGAAAGCCCGTGAGATCGGCTCGAGACAGCGCCGCGCCGTGGCTGACCCGTTCGAGTCCGGCCGGTCCCACGCTGGCCTCGCCGAAACCGTCGAGCAACCCGGCAGGGGAAAGTACGGCTTCCTGGAGCGCTCCCCGGGCGTGAAGGGAAGCCAGCTCGAAAGGCGTCCGGGCGTCCTCGAGCCCGGCCCGTCCGGATCGCGTTCGCACCAGGCTCTCCAGGCAGCCGCCCAGCCCCAGCGCCTCGCCCAGGTCCTCCGCCAGCTGGCGTACGTAGGTCCCCGCACTGCAATCCACTTCGAAGTCCAACCTCGGAAATTGCCAAGAGACCCGATGGAGCCGATGAATCGTGATGGGCCGCGCCGGCGGGTCCGGGATCGGTTGCCCCGCATGCGCCCGTTCGTAGAGCCGCTTCCCGCCGACGCGCACTGCCGACACTCGGTGCGGGCGCTGAAGGATGGTACCCCGGAACGCATCCAGGGTCGCTTCCAGGCGCGACTCGTCGGGGAGGCCCTGCGGACCGGGCTCGTACCTCCGGGTGACGTCGCCCTCCAGATCGCCCGTCGAGGTGCGCCGATCGAGCAGCGCTACGGCCCGGTAGGCCTTGCGCCCCGCGCTGAGGTATTCGGCCAGCCGGGTCGCGCGCCCCAGGCAGACCAGCAGCACGCCCGT
>JACQFU010000493.1 GCA_016199905.1 Candidatus Wallbacteria bacterium | reverse complement strand
CGAAGCCAGCCTTCGTCAAGACTCTCAATCTCAGTCGTGTACCTACGCTTTTCGGCTCCTCGGAGGAGAGCGATCCGCATCAACAAAGGGTTTATCCGGGTCCGAACCGCCGTTTTGACCCTACACACCCGAAACCCAGGTATCAGCCCTATGGGGTCGTCTGGGCCGAGGCCAACGTGATTCTGGTCGACGAGTTTCGAGATGGAAACGTGGGAACGTCCGCACTGCAACCGTCGATGCAGAAGTGGCGGCCCGCAACCCTGCGGTACCGTCTGCTCAACCAGGCGGGCCGCATCGTCGAACATACCCGCCAGTTGGTGCTCAGACTGCCCTGGGTGGACGACCTGGTCGAGTTGTGTCGTCGGTGCCGGGAGCGCCTGTGGCAGGAAAGCCCCGTTGGGCCCGTACTCCAAACCGAAGGCTGACCGGCCCCGTCCAACTTCGGCCCAAGCGAAAACTCGGGGGGGGGGCTGGCGATGCCTCCGCAGAATAGTCGCCCCTCCGCTGACCTCCGCTGCCTTCCCATCACGAAACGGGTCCTCACACCTGGGTCCATTTCCAGAATGGCGGGCAAGTTACTCCGGCAGGCCCCAAAGCCGACAGGGGCACACCTTGCCGTCGCCGCCTCCGGCCGCGGCGAGCGCGGCATGCCGGGCCCCTGCAAGCCGCACCTCCATTCGGGATTCGGCTGTTCGATGCCCATCAGATGCGAACCTGCGGGATTAGGGCGCCACGTGCGTCCTTGCCCGGCGGGGGTACTTTCCACTAGAGTGCGTCCAGGGACCTAGGAGGAGAAATGGCGGAGGATCGTTCCTCGAGTGGCGAGGTTGCAACCGTGTCCGAGCAGCGTACGACCGAGCGGGAAGCCAAGCGGGTCACGAAGCTGACCATGCTCCCGCTGCGGGACGTCGTCGTCTTCCCCTATATGGTGATCCCGCTTTTCGTCGGGCGGCAGAAATCGCTCAAGGCGATCGAGACCGCCATGAAGGCCAACAAAGAGATCCTCGTCGTCACGCAAAAAGTGCCGTCGACGGATGATCCCAATCCGGATGACCTCTACGAGGTCGGCACCGTCGTCCAGATCATGCAGATGCTGAAGCTGCCGGACGGGATCGTGAAGATCCTCGTCGAGGGTATCTTCCGCGCCCGGATCCGCGAGTACATCAAGTCCGACGACATGTTCGAAGTGAGCGTCGAGGAGGTCCCGGACGCGGCCACCAAGACCGTCAAGGTCCAGGCGCTGATGCGCAACGTCATCAGCCTCTTCGAGCGTTACGTGAAGCTCAACAAGAAGATTCCCGTCGAAGTGGTCGTCGTCGCCAGCAACGTCGACAACCCCGGCCGCCTGGCCGACATCATCACGGCGCACCTGAACCTCAAGGTCACCGTGAAGCAGGAGATCCTCACCGCCTTCGACCCCGAGGAGCGGCTCGAGAAGCTGGTCGATATCCTCAACAAGGAGATCGAGATCCTCATCATCGAGAAGAAGATCACGGGCCGCGTCCGCAAGCAGATGGAGTCGATCCAGAAGGAGTACTACCTGCGCGAGCAGGTGAAGGCAATCCAGAAAGAGCTGGGCGACGTCGACGAGCTGCAGACCGAGATCGCCGAGTACAAGAAGAAGATCAAGGGCGCCCAGATGCCGCAGTACGCCGAGGAGCGGTGTCTCAAGGAGGTCGAGCGGCTGGCGAAGATGTCGTTCAACTCGGCCGAGTCGGGCGTCATCCGCGGATATCTCGACACGATGTGCGAGCTGCCCTGGAGCAAGCACACGCAAGACAAGCTCGAGATCGTGCGGGCCGAGCGTATCCTCGAAGAGGACCACTACGGCCTCAAGGAGCCCAAGGCGCGCATCCTGGAGTACCTGTCGGTCTGCAAGCTGAAGAAGTCGATCAAGGGCCCCATCCTCTGCCTGATCGGCCCGCCGGGAGTCGGCAAGACCTCGATCGCCAAGTCGGTGGCGCGCGCTATGGGGCGCAACTTCGTCCGGGTCAGCCTGGGCGGCATGCGGGACGAGGCCGAGATCCGCGGCCACCGCCGCACCTACGTGGGCGCCATGCCGGGCCGCATCATCCAGCTGTTGAAGACGGCCAAATCGAACAACCCTGTCTTCCTGCTCGACGAGATCGACAAGACCGGCGCCGACTGGCGCGGCGACCCCTCGAGCGCACTCTTGGAGGTGCTCGACCCGGAGCAGAACGCGACCTTCACGGACAACTACTTGGGGGTCGCGTTCGATCTGTCGAAGGTGCTCTTCGTGGCGACCGCCAACATCCCGCACACCATTCCGGAGCCGCTGCGCGACCGCATGGAGATGATTCACCTCCCGGGCTACACCGAAGAGGAGAAGACCGAGATCGCCGTGCGCTACCTCGTGCCCAAGCAGATGAAGGAGAACGGCCTCAAGAAGAGGCATATCCAGTTCCTGCCGAAGGCGATCACGAAGATCCTGCGCTACTACACGCGCGAGGCCGGCGTGCGCGAACTGGAGCGCATGATCGGCAGCATCTGCCGCAAGGTGGCCAAGCGAGTCGTGGGCAAGGAGGTCAAGACGCGCAACGTCATCAGCGGCGTGCTCGTCGAGAAGTACCTCGGTATTCCGAAGTACCGCCACGGCACGGCCGAGGAGCAGGACGAAGTCGGCGTGGTGACGGGCCTGGCGTGGACTTCTGTCGGAGGAGTCACGCTACCCATCGAGGCTGTCACGATGCCCGGCACCGGCAAGGTGATCATGACGGGCTCCTTGGGCGAGGTCATGCAGGAGTCGGCCCGTGCCGCGGTGAGTTTCACGCGCCACCACGTCGACGAGTTCAAGATCGACCCCGACTTCTACAAGAAGCTCGACATCCACATTCACGCTCCCGAGGGCGGCGTGCCGAAGGACGGCCCATCGGCCGGCGTCACGATCACCACCGCCGTGATCAGCGCGTTGACCGAGACACCCGTGAGCAAGGATGTAGCGATGACCGGCGAGGTGACGTTGCGCGGCAAGGTCCTGCCCGTGGGCGGCATCAAGGAGAAGGTGCTCGCCGCCTTCCGCCTCGGCATCCGCGAGATCATCCTGCCCAAGGAAAACGCCAAGGACCTCGACGACATCCCCAAGGAGATCCAACGCCAGCTGAAGGTCCATGTGGTGGACCACATCAGCGAGGTCATCCAGATCGCCTTCCGGCCCGTCGGGGGAGCCGCCTCGGGGGGCGGCGAGCGCGAGGCGGCGAAGTAGGGCCGTCGGGCGGATTGCCGCCCCCGATGTCGCCCCACGCGTGGCCTCACCGAGCGCCGAACCGGTGCCAGGCCGGGAACCTCGGCGCCGGGACGCGGCCTAGCGGGAGAGGCGCCAGGGTCATCCCGTCCTCCGATTGTTCGAAGAACGAGGCGGCCTCCAGGCGGGCGACGACTGGCGCCGGGTCGACAATCGCCGACAGGTCCCAGACGTGCACGTCGTTGCTGCCGCTCGAGACGAGCCGAGCGCCGTCCGGAGAGAAGGCCAGCGCGGAGACCTCCCGACCGCCGGCATCGAGCGATGCGACCAGCTCGGCGCCGGGCAACCGCAGGATCCGGATCATCCCTTCCTGTCCGCCGGAGGCGAGCGTCCTTCCGTCCGGGCTGAAGGCCGCGCAACGAGGGCGCCCCTCGTGCCGCGTCACTCTGGTGCCGGTCCCCCGCGTCACGTCCCACAGCCACACGTCGCCGTCTTCGCCGCAGCTGGCGAGCTGGGACCCGTCCGGCGAAAACGCCAGGCCCATCACGGTCGTGATGGGCCCTTTCATCCGCCGCCAGGGCCGGGGATCGTCGGCGTGGTACAGGATAACGTCCCGATAAGTGCCGCAGGCGGCCAAGGTGCGCCCATCGGGGGAGAAGGTCACCGACAGCGTGTCTCCGCCGGGCTCCTGGAGTCGAAGGAGCTTTCGGAGCGACTCAGTCTCGAATATCTCGGATACGCCGCCCGACTCCCCCACGGCGAACCGCTCCGTCGTGCGATCGAACTGAAGGAAGTCGATCCGGCCGGCGGCCGGCAACGCGAGCGTACGGCATGCGTTACGACTCGCGGTCAGGACCTCCGCTCCGTTGCGCAGAGCCGTCAGCGCGAGCAGCTCTCCCCGGCCGTCGAAGGCCAAGTCTCCGACGCCGTGCGTAACGGGCATCGCCGTCGCGGCGCTGGAACCCTTCGGAAAGTTCCACAGGCGTATCGTATGGTCGCGTCCCGCCGTGGCCAGCCTCGTGCCCGCTCGATCGAAGGCCAACGCGTCGATCGGCGCCGAATGGCCGCGGAACGCCGGGTCCTGCACTCGCTGCGACACGTCCCACAGGCGCAACGTCCGGTCCTTGCTCCCGGAGACGAGGAGGCGGCCGTCGCCGCTGAAATCGAGCGCGTAGAGCCAGGCCGCGTGTCCGACCAGCCTGCCGAGCTCGCGGCGTTCGCGCATCGAACGGACGCGGATGGAGCTGTCGGAGTCGCCGAACGCCATCACCGACGCGTCGCGCGTGAACGCGATGCGGGTGGCCATCCGCTCCGTCGGGATGCTCTCGACTTGCCGCCCCGAAGCCATGTCCCACAGGAGAATCGTGGCATCGTCGGCCGAGGAGGCAAGAGCTTGCGAGTTCGGCGTGAACGTGAGGGCCTGGACCGTCGCCCGGTGCCCGCGAAGCCGGTGCGCCAGCCGCCGTGACGCGGTCTCCCAGACACAGACTTCACGATCGGCGTTCCCAACGGCGATGAAACGGCCGTCCGGGCTCACGCTCAACACCCAGACCATCGTCGTGCAGCCCTCGTAGGAGGCTAGCTTCCGGCCCGTCTGCACGTCCCAGGTCCTGACGGTTCCGTCGAAGCACCCGGTCGCTATCCACCGCGAATCCGGGCCGAAGCCGCACGCCCAGAACGGCGACTCCTGGGCCGAGAAGCGGGCCGCCGGCTTGCCGCCGGGCACTGCGATCAATCGAAGCACCCTGTCCGCCCCGGCCGTGGCCAGCAACCTCCCGTCAGGCGACAGCGAGGCGTTCCAGCAATCGCCGAGGTCGAGCCTGGTGCGCGCGGCCACGTCGCCCGATGGCAGCGCGAGCTCGAGGAAGCCCGCAGAAGAGGCGGCCGCCACGGACCGTTCCTCGGGTCCGAATCGCACGACGATAGGCTGCCAGTCGAGCGTGCACGCCCAGACGAGACGGCTCAAGGGGCGCTCCCCGGCGAGGAACGTGTAAGCGGCGGGAGGCAGCAGGGTGCCTGGCCGGCACTCGGCCAGGGCCCGGAATGCTTTGGCGAGGTGATGCTCGGCGACCTCGGCCTGGCCGGAGCCGCGCGCGAACGCGGCCCATCCCGTCTCCGCGCGGGCGAGGAACTTGTTGGCCTCCAAGAGATTGCGGCGCGTCATGCCCGCGTCACGCAAGTGCGTTATCGCCCACAGTGGAGCGACTATCAGAAGAACGACGACTGTCGCCGAGAGGCCCGGGCGAGCTCTCAGGAGCTTCGCCAGGCGCTCTCCCGGCGAGTACTCCATGCCTTCGACGAGGCCGTGGCCGAGATACGCATCCAGTGCGCGCATCAGCGCGTCGGCCGAAGGGAAGCGATCTTCGGGTCGCCAGGCGGCGGCCCGTTGCACGATTCGGCGAAGCTCGGCGGGCAGGCGCGCCGGCGTGGCGAGGTTCGGAGGCTCGACGTTCGGCGATGCTCGGGTCCGCGGGTCGCTGTGCCGGCGACCGGCGAGCATCTCGAAGAGCACGATTCCCAGGCTGTAGACGTCGGAGCGTTCATCGGCGCGCGGCGGGCCGAGCAGCCCAAGCTGCTCCGGCGCGGCGTATCCCTGGGTTCCGACCAGGTCCGAGAGCTGGCCGTCGGCAGGGTCCCCGGAGGCCGCGAGGCCCCAGTCGGCAACGAGGGCCTCGCCGGTCGGTCCGATGAGGATGTTCTCGGGCTTGAGGTCGCGGTGGAGCACCCCGCGGCCGTGCGCGTAGGAGATTGCCCGGCAGATCTGGAGAAACGTCTGCAGCAGGGCCGAGATGGGCCGTCGGTCGAAGTCCCCTTGGTCTCGCAGCTCCTCGAGACGGCGCGCCAGGGTGGGCGTGTCGCCGGGGACGCGCAGCATCGCGCACCACGGGTTTCCGCGGTGGTCGTTCCAGATGTCGAACACGGGGAGGATGTTCGGATGCGTCAGCCGCGCGTTGAGCCTGGCCTCGCGGCCCTGGCGGGCGCGATCCTCCTCGCGGGAGCCTCGGGCCGGATCGCGCAGCCCCTTGACCGCCACCGTTCGGGCCAGCTCCAGGTCCTCGGCCTCGATGACGACGCCCATGCCGCCCTCTCCGATGAGCTTCACCGGCCGATAGCGCTCGCGGATCGCCCGCGGGAAGTCCGTCCAAAGAGACTCGATCCAGTCGAACGATGCGTCGGAGCGATTGGCTTCTGGAGCCGGGCCGGGAGCGACAACGCCCGGCGAAGCGGCGGCAGCGTCGAGCCCTTCGTAGAGGTCGAGCGTCCTGCCGGGTGTCTCGTCGTCGCCGGGCATGCTCCGGATTATCGCATCCGCGGCCGGGAGTCGGCGAAGGTCGAGCTCAGGCTTCTCCGGTGACCGACCTCGCCCGATGCCGTACCGGTGGCGAGACGGTGCTGCCGTCCCAGGAAAGCGCGCAGAGCGGGCAGCTCGCCTCGTCCTTGCGCACGTAGCCGGCACAGCGGCGGCAGAATCCGTACGCCCTCGAGGAAAGCGTCTCCGCGTAGAGCAGCAGTGCGCTTGCAACCAGCAGCGCGAGCGTGGGCATCAGGCCCTCCGAGGGGGCGATGCGGAAGGTGCGAACGCCCAGTTCCACGACGATCGGAGCGGCGGACGGCGCGTTCATCAGGCAATCGGCCGCACCTGCAAGCGCGCCGACGAAAAGGCAGGCGTACAGCACGAGCGACATCCGCGTGAAGCCTAGAATCAGAAAGACCAGCAGTCCGAGGAACGCCGCCGCCGGACCGCCATTGCGGGGCTGCGCCTGCATCATGGCGTAGACGACTCCGCCTGCCGCCAAGCCGGCGATGGTGACGGTCACCCCGCGCCAGACCCCGAGAACCAGCCGGTGCCAGAGCATCAGCGCGACCGTGGGCGCGGACTGGCCGGAGCGCCGGACCCGCTGATGCCATCCGTGAAGCAGCAGGCAGAGCTCCAGCAGCGCCAGATACGCCGCCAGCCCCGTCACGTGCGGCACCCAGCGCAGGTAAGGAGCGAGCGGCTTCGGATCGGGCACGCGGCCTGCGATGAACGCCGAGATCGCATTGCCGAGATGGTCGGCGGTCCAGACAGCCGCCGCCACGAGCCAGGCCTGCCAGGCGGCCCAGGCGATCCAGCCGGCGCTGGAGCGGGCCGCGGTCCAGAACTCTTGCAACGCGTCGTCGGCGATGGCGACGTCGGTCGGTCGGGCTGCCTGCGGATCGACGGCTTCCGACGGACCCTGGCCCGCCGGCCTCGCCTCGCGGTTGAAGAAGTTGGTGCGCCAGCACGACGGGCAGGAGACCGTGTTCCCCGACGAGGGGATTCCGAGGGGCCGGCGGCAGTGGCTGCAGCGAATCACGCGACGATTCTAGCGCAAGGGGATGCCGATCCGGGTTTCGACATCAACCCCCGAGCCGCCACGGCCGAAACAGGAACTTCGCAAACCCGGTCCGGCTCTCCTGGCCGGGCTGGCGCACTCCTTCGATGAAGAGCAGCGTCAGGAAGGTCACGCGCTCGGGCGGCAAGCCCAGAGGACCCGCAATGCAAGGCTCGGCCCGGTAACGCAGAGCGCTGATGCCGAGAAACGCTGCCAGCGATCCGGCGAGCAGGGCGAGCGCCGCAGGCGAAGCGCCCGTCGCGAAAGCCGCCGCCAGACCGGCCAACAACAGGCAGCGCTCCGCGGCGGGGGAACTGCGAAAAGGCGAGCCGGCTCCGCCACGCGAGGATTCCGGCAGATAGTCGACTATCCAGCTCGCACCACCTAAAGCGTGCTCCTGGCGAGGTTTCGCAGCCGGCGTTCTCTCCGGCGAGGGCTTCCCTCTCTTCTTCACCAGCGCGTCCGCCAGCGGTGGCATCCCGGCGACCGGCAGCAGGCAAAGCTCGCTCAACCGCAAGGCCAGGCGGCGGACTTCCTTGTCGGCGCTGGCCCTCAGCTCCCCCAGAAGCGCCGACGAGTCCGGGGCCTCGTAGTCCCGCTTCCGCAAGAGCAGCGCCTCGTCTCCGCCGCGATGACGCGCCCAGAGCGCGGGGTCGGAGGCCAGCGCCAGCAAGCTCAGGTAGACGACCCACTCGCTGAAGCGATCCAACCCTGGCCCGAAATCCGTCCCAGTCCTCGAGGGCGGTTGATAGTTCTCGTGGCCCTTCTCGGGAGCCTGCTCCCCCTCCAGACCGGGCACGAACATCCCGTCGTAGTCGACCAGCCGCAGCCCCGAACCGGTCACCAGGACGTTCCCGTGCTGCAGATCGCCGTGCGCCGCCCCGGCGGCCTCCAGGGCCGCCGCCATCCGCGCCCAGCCGGCTGCCAAGGCCCTCAGTTTGACCGGGTTTCCCAGGTTGGCCTGCACGTGCCGATCGAGCAGCTCTCCTCGGACCCAATTCATCTTTAAAATGGGATACCAGCCCCCGCGGGCCCGAATGCCGCGCTCCAGGTACTCGGCCGGAACCAACCACTCTAGCCTGGCGGCGGAAACGAATCCCGCCAGCAGCCGGTAACGCCGCTGCCGGTCGTCGAACCGCCGCAGGAAACAGCGCACCGCGAAGTCGCCCGTGGGACACTCCATCCTAAAGACCGTGGCAAAAGCGCCGGTCCTCGGCCTGGGCAATCCCAGGGCGTCGGCCTCCGCCCGGCCCTGGCGCAGCTCCGGTTGCTCGAAACAAAACGCCGCGTTCTGGACGGCTTCGCAGTAGTCGGCCGCCGTCGGTATCGTGACGCGCATTGCCGCGGGCATCAAGGGATCCGGAGCGCCGTCAGGGTCACGTCGTCGTTACGCATCACGCCCGCTTCCCGCAGCTCGGCGACCCATGGAGCGAATTGCTCCTCCGAGTCCGATGCGATGCCGGCCAGGATGTGCCAGGGCTTGTCTCCACCGGCGTAGCTCTCCAGGAACCAGCGGGCCAAGCCGTCGGTCATGAGGAACAGCTCGTCGCCAGGCGCGCACGGACCGCCCGTCAGGCGAACGTGCTCCAGCAGTCTCGTTCGGTTCCGGGGGGCCGAGGAGAGCAGGACGGGCCGACTGCCGAGGTCCTCGGCGCGCTCCCAGGGAAACGACTGCAGCAGTTCCCCGTCCCGCACCAGGGCCAGACAGGCGTCTCCAACCGCGACGGCCCTCCAGGCGAGTGCCCCTTGCTCCCCGGCCAACGTCAGCCCGAGGAACGCCGCCGAGGCGCCCTGGAGGATCTTCTCTTCGGCGAACCAGGGCAGGTTGGGGGTCAGGACGGCCCCGCGCCAGAGCGACTCCAGGCTCGCCACGTCCGAAAGGAAATCCGCGGCTGTCGCGAGTTCGATCTCGCCTGCGGCAAAGCGCTCGACCAGCAGACGAGCCCAGACACCGGCGTAGGAGGACTCGGTCGCCCCGTCGGCCACCGCCAGGCGCCGCTCGGGGCCATCCGGGAGCGCTCTCTCACCGTCGGCGAAGGCGTCTTCGTACTCGGCGGTCGAGTGCCCCCGCTTGGGGGTCCAGCGGACAACGGGCGTCAGGGATCGCCCGGTCCGCCGGCCCCCAAGGTCCGGCGCAGCAGAGAGTTCGCAGGACGGCTCCCGCCCGGGCTCAGCGCAGCTCGGCGGGACGGGTCCCGATGTCGAGGAACTGGATGACGGAGACGAGATCGGCGTTGAACGAGAATCCTCGAGCATGGCCCTCGACCTTCTTGCCCTCTTGAAGGGCGATGTCACGCATGTGGTCCGGCAGTTCGCTCGACATGCGGAAGAGCAGCGACGCGAACTTGTCCGGCAGCAGGGCCTCGTCGCTCGGGAACTCCACGGGCAAGGCTGCGCTGGACGACAGGTGAAGGTTGAAGAGCAGCACGTTTCCGTCGGAGGTGGAGAGCGATTGCAGGCGCGAGGCCGCCTCCATCGGGTCGCCGTCGGTCGACTCGCCGTCGGTGATGTTGATGACGACGGGCGGGAAGCTCGACGGATGCTCGGCCAGCCAGCGCGACAGGATGCCGTGGGCCAAGCCGAGGGCCTCGAGCATCGGTGTGCCGCCCTTGGCCGCCGCGTCGAGCCAGATGGGGAAGCGGACCTGTTGCTCCACGAGCCCGCCGGCGCCGTCGTCGACCTTGCGCGCACGCTGCTCCACCCGCGCGGGAGAGGTGCCGATCTCGCTCACGGCGACCAGCTCCTTGCCCGCCAGCGGACCGGCGAGCGCAGGCGCGATTCCGGCGCTGCCGTAGCCGATGACGCCGACGTGGTAGTAGTCGCGAATGCCTTCTTCCTTGGCGCACTTGATGACCAGGTTCTGGAGCAGCCTGTTGGTCGCGTCCGCGACGCATTCGGCCTTGCTCTTGCCGGACTTGGCGCCTCCGAAACCGTCGCTCATCGAACCGGATTGATCCACCAGCAGCAGGAAGCACGAGGGATGTGTCCTGCTGATCTCAGCCGAGTAAGCCATGCCGACCTCCGATGCCCGCGCGCTTGCGCGATGCCGTCGGTCCAGATCAGTAATGCGAATCTGGCCGTTGGCAAGTGGGACCACCCGGAGGGCGCGCTGTCTACCCCTTCTTCAATAGCTCGGGATCGAACGGCAGCTTGCGCAACCGCTTGCCGGTGGCGGCGAAGATGGCGTTGGCCACGGCGGGCGCGATGGGCGGGGTGGCCGGTTCGCCGATGCCGCCGGGAGGCGCGCTGCTGGGGTGGATGTGGACTTCGATCTGGGGCATCTCCTTCATCCGGAGAAGCTCGTAGTCGGCGAAGGTCGACTGCTCGACTCGGCCGTCCTTGAGGGTGATGGCGCCCCTGAGCGCGGCCGTCAGACCAAACACGATGGCGCTCTGCATCTGCGCCTCGACCGTGTCGGGGTTGGTCACGGTCCCGCAGTCGACGGCGCAGACGACGCGGTGCACCTTCACCTGGCCGTCGGGCTCGACGCTCACCTCCGCCACCTGCGCGACCCAGCTTTCGAAGCTTCCGTGGACGGCGACGCCTCGGGCGCGGCCGGCGGGCAGCGGTTTTCCCCAGCCGGCCTTTTCGGCGACCAGCTCCAGGACGCCCAAGTGTCGAGGCGACTTGAGCATCAGCGCCTTGCGGAACTCGACGGGGTCCTTCCCGGCCTCGTGGGCCAGCTCGTCGATGAACGACTCCACGGCGAAGGCGTTCTGCGAGTTGCCGACGGAGCGCCAGAACCCCACGGGCACGTGGGTGTTCTCCATCACGTAGTCGACCAGCAAGTTGGCGATGGTGTAGGGCGGTTCCTTGGCGCCCTCGACGCTCACGTCGTCCAGGCCGTCCTTGACCGCGACCGGCATCACGCGGCTCATGATTGACGGCGCCACGATGCGGTGGTGCCAGGCGACGGGGTTG
>JACQFU010000492.1 GCA_016199905.1 Candidatus Wallbacteria bacterium | reverse complement strand
GTGAGGCGAGATTTGATGAGCTCTGGCGATTTATCGACACACCCTATCGAGGACTACGTCATGAGAGAAATCATCCAACAACGCCACATGCCCATGGAGAAGCGGGCGGCCTAGAAAGAAAATGGCGAAACTCTAGTCTAGCGGCAGAGAGCAGCGGCGAACGCGAAGGAGGCTTCGGAGCTCGGCTCTCGGTTCGAGGGGACAACTGCCGGGAAGCAGTCGCGGCCGTAGGAAACACTCGCCGGCGGGGCGGCTCGCACTCCGCCTCGCTATGGGCTGCTCAGAGACTGGTCCGCACGGCCACGCCCCAGTCGGTGAAGTCCTCGACGAAGAGGCGGCGGGCGTAGAGGTCGACGGTGGCGAACCGGAAGGCCGTCCGCAGGCCCAGGTTGAAGTCCAGGTGCGATGGGTCGACCGCGGCGCCGAATCGGCCGGCCGTGGACACGTCGAGCGACTTGTAAACAGCCTCCGCCAGGAGTCGCAGGCGCTTCGAAAGGCGGTAATCCGTTCCGGCCCCGATCTTCAGCAGCGAGTTGTCGGGCGTGCCGGTGGGCACGTCCAGAGGCGTCCAGGAGGCGGCGACGTGCCAGGAGGCATCGTCGGCGCCTGGATGGGACAGGACGAAGTAGACGTCGCGCAGGCGTTCGAAGTCGTCGGGAAGCAGGTACTGTCGGTCGGTCTCCTGCACGATCCCGGCATCGATGCCGACCGCCATATGAAACAGCTTCTCGTGCCAGGGAAGACGGTAGCGCAATCCGAAGGAGGCCGACCCCTGGTCGGAGGAAGTCGAGGAGAAGGAGCCGGCCGCGCGCGGCGTGATGTCGAGATCCGAGAAGTACGGCCGTACGCGGGCCTCGAGCCGGTTCGTGAGGCCGATCCGGAAATCCAGCTCCTGCAGCCGCTGAGAGGCCTTGGCGACGTTCCCATAGACTCGCCCGCCGAAGTCCCGGAAGCTGGTGACGGAGTGAGCCAGCACCTGGTGGCGGGGGGCGATGCGCGC
Source organism: Candidatus Wallbacteria bacterium (assembly GCA_016199905.1). GTDB lineage: Bacteria > Muiribacteriota > UBA6191 > JACPRK01 > JACPRK01 > JACPRK01. Next base: position 6,366 of record JACQFU010000492.1, on the reverse strand, counting down.
CGTCGGAAGATCGATGAGGTCCGCGCGGACCAGCGCCGGCACGTACTCGGCTGGAGGGGACGCCGGCGGGATCGGCACCTTCATCTTCTCCCACGGCCGCTCCCGGGCAGCGCGCTTGCCCTTGTCCAACCGGGCCAGGTCGGCGCGCTCCCGGCGCAGAGCGTCGTCCTCGTCCTTCATCGCGCCGGCCGTCTTCCCGTCGAGCTTGCCCTTCCGAGCCTTGCGCGAGGGCGTTCCTGCAACGGGCTTGCGCGGCTTGCCACTCAATTCATCCAGGAGCTCCAGCGGCGTACCCTCGTCCTGCGGCGCGGGCGCCGGAGCCAACTCGTCGACAGTCGACGGCTCGGGACGCGCTGCCGTTTTCGCGGGCTTCGCGAGCCGTTGCGGCAGCGCCTGTGGCCCGGGCTCGATCGCCGGTTTGCGCGTGGCGCGGGCTTGCGGCCCGCCCAGGTCGGCAGCGCGACGGGTGGTGATTCGCCCGCCGTCACGCGCGGCGAAGGTCGCGTCGGCTGCGAGCTGGTACCCAGGCGCGTGCAGCTCCACGTTGGAGGCCGCCAGGTTCTTGACCGTCTCGAGCACGTCCGAGATCCCACTGGCGCTCATCCCGGGGGTGTCGACTTCAATCGTCATCCGGACCCGGCGTTCCTCCAGGTCGACGCGCACGCGCGCCGCAGGGAAGGTGTCCGCCAGATCGGAGAGCATCCCCCGCCGCAGCCGCTCGGCCAGGTCGCGTTCGCTCAGGCTCTGGCGCCCAAGCGCGCCTCGGGACTGAGCGCGCACGAGCGGAGAGGCAAGCGCGAGCAGGGCCAGGACCAGCAGAAGTCGGTTGGGCATAGCGGACGGGGGCGCGCGAAGCTGAAGCGCCCGCCATCCCTATCGGCCAAAGCCAGGCGGCGGGATTAGGTCGGGACGACCTCGTCGGTGCCCTCGGTGAGCTTGAGGAAGATGTCCTCCAGATCGCCGCTCGGGGACTCCGCCATGCTCCGCAGGTCGGCGACACTGCCCAGGGCGCGCAACTTGCCCGCCTGGATGATCCCCACGCGGTCGCAGAGCGTCTCGGCGATGGCCAGCGTGTGGGTCGAGAGAAAGACGGTCACTCCCTTCTTGCAAAGAGATCGGAACAGGTCCTTGAGAGTTCGCGCGCTCTTGGGATCGAGGCCCACCATGGGCTCGTCCACCACGAAGATCTCCGGCCGGTGCAGCAACACCGAGCTGATCACCAGCTTCTGCTTCATCCCGTGGGAGTATCCCTCGATGAGCTCGTCGGCCACGTCCACCAGGTCGAACATCTCCAGGTACTGCCTGCCCTCGCGGTCGATGTAGATTTTGTCCAGCCCGTAGAGGCCGCCGACGAAGTGCATGAACTCCATTCCGGTCAGCTTGTCATAGAGGAACGGGCGATCGGCCACGTACCCGGTGATGCGCTTGACGCTGATCGGGTCCTTCTCGATGTCGATGCCTTTCATCAGGACCCGGCCCGAGGTCGGCAGCAGCAGCCCGTTGAGGATCTTGATCGTCGTGGTCTTGCCGGCGCCGTTTGGCCCGAGGAACCCGAACAGCTCGCCACCGGCCACCTTCAGGGTGAGGTCGCTGACGGCCAAGGTTCGCCCGAAGCGCTTGTTCAGCTCGTGAATCGCGATGACGGGGTCGGCGCCGTTTCCGTTAGCCACCGGTCTCCTCCAGGAATCGAAGCACCTCGACGCTCTTGCGCATCGGCCACCACCAGAAGAACAGCCCCAGCGCCGCCGAGCCGCCGAGGCAGCCCACCAGGGCCGCCATGTCGAACGCTCCGAGCCACCAGAATCGGAACGGCCCGGCCAGGTAGTAGAGGTACATCGGGTAAGCCTGCAGCCCCAGGAAGACCAGAACGAAGGCCATGCACGCGACCATGAAGACCATCCCGCCGAACCCGGAGGGGATCTGGGCAAAGTTTTCGGCCTTGAAGTTCCTGTAGTAGGCGCCGAACCCGATCGCCAGCGCGGAGACCGCCAGCGTGACCAGGACGCTGTCGGCAATCGAGAGCCAGAAGATCGCTTGCCGCACTCCCAGGAGCGCGTCGCTCACGATCACCAGCAGCAGGGCGATCGCCTGCAGAGGCAGGAAGTTCATCCAGAATTTGATCCACAGGTACCGCTCCAGCGGCAGCGGAGATGCGTGGATCCGATAGAAGACGCTTCCCTCCATGCTGACCGCCGGATAGCCGAAGCGCAGCGCGCAGGCTACCACGATGAAGGCCACGAACCCGATGTTCAGGAAACAGAGGATGTCGGGGAACATCGGGTGGACGTAGCCCAGCTCGCTCAAGGGCAGCAGGTAGACGTTGTAGATGTAGATCGCCACGATGACGAGCATCAGGAGGAATTGAGTCCAGAGCACCGGAGAGCGCACGAAGACCTTCACGTCCTTCTCGATGAGCGCCCTCGCCTCGACGGAGAACCGGCCCAGCAGCCGGTCGAGGGGGCCTTGCCACCGGAGTCCCCCCTTGCGCCCGCGCTCGCCGGACTCCTGGAACTTGAGCCACCCGATGAAATGGGCCCGGCGCGCCAGCCACCACGCGAAAAGGAAGGTCCCCAGCGCTCCTCCGAACAGCTTGAACACGTCCCACCAAACGCCGGAGAGATCCAGTCCCATCGCGTCGAGCAGGCTGTTGGCGGCCCAGGCGCTGGGAAAGTATTCGATGCGCGGGTTGTGCAGGCTGTAGAGAAAGTTGGTGAAGCTCTTGAACTTCTCCGGGCGCATCAGCTGCTCGGGCCTCAGCATCCGGAGGAACAGGACGAGCAAGCCGAGGGCGATGGCACCCAGGAAACGCAGCATGTTGCGAGTCTGGTGGACCGGCAACACCCGGGCAAGCAACAGCGAGATGCAGATTCCGGCCGAGGCGCTGAACATGCAAAACGGCACCAGGGGAATCCAGCAGATCCAGTAGTAGTACCAGGGCGATTGGTAGGTCTGCCCGTACGCCACGAGCAAGGTGAACATCATCGAGAAGACCATCCAGGAACTGATGAACGTGGTCTCGACGTACTTGGCGAAGAAGATCCGCCAGTAGGCGACCGGGCTGCCGAAGAGGACATCGAGCTCGTCGGAGCCGTAGAACGTGGACAGCGAGGCGATCACGTTGGAGAAGACCAGCATCAGCAGGAGGCTGAAGAGCGTCATCGAGAGCAGGTAGCGCTTCAGAAGCGGCCCGATGATGGTGACGCTGTCGATCTTGGAGAGCAGTTTGTAGCTGACAGCCCAGATGCAGACCGCCACGACGACGGCAACGACGACGAACAGAAGCACGCTCTTCCAGTCCTGGGAACGCACGAAGTTGAGCGCCATCTGGAGCTTTGGGCGCAGAAGCGAGAGCGGCCCCGAGGCTGCGTTTCTCGAGGGCCGTTCCTGGGCGTCGGTCATCGGCAGACAAAGGTACCACGCGGCGCCGGGCCGCGGCAGGCGGACGGGACGTGGGTGCGCGCGCGGCTCATGGGGAAATCAGTAGGGCAGGCCTCCGTGCCTGCCCGGAAGCCGCATCACCATTGGCGGGCAGGGACGCCCGCCCTACTTTTTTCAAGCGAGGCGCCAACCGCTCTCCCACCTTCCGCGCGCGCACCCACGGGACGTCCGCGGCTTGAAGTCGCTACCGGCCGATGTTAGTGTGAAGACTTCGGATTCAAAGCAATGCCCGACGCCGAAACGACAGCGCCCGCGCCCAGTCCGCCGACTCTCGATAGCGAGCTTTCGGCCCTCAAGGAGCGGCTCGACAAGATGGCCGTCCTCTTGGACGTGGCCAAGGTGATGAGTTCGGAGCGGAACCTGGACGCGCTCCTGTTCTACATCGCCGAACAGGTCACTTATGTGACCGACGCCGACCGCTGCTCGATCTTCCTGCTCGACGCGAAGACCAACGAACTCTGGTCCAAGGTCGCGCTCAAAGAGAAGAAGGAAATCCGCATCCCGGCCAACGTGGGCATCGTCGGCCACACGGTCACCACGGGCGAGATCGTCATCATCGAGTCGGCCTACGAGGACCCTCGATTCAATCGCGACGTCGACATCGCCACGGGCTACCGCACGCGGAATCTGCTCTGCCTGCCGCTTCGGAACCTATCGAGCAAGATCGTGGGTGCCCTGGAGGTCATCAACAAACACGAGGGCGCCTTTACCGACCTGGACCGCGAGCTGCTGCAGATCTTCAGCTCACAGGCGGCCGTAGCCATCGAGAGCGCCCAGCTCTATCAGGAGAATGAGCGAGCGCTCCTGGAGATCCGGCGCAAGGTGCGTCAGCTCGACATCCTCTACAGCGTGGAGAAGGAAATCAATCTTTCGGACAACATCGATGAATTCATGACGAGCGTGCTGGAAAAAGCCGCCGCCGCCCTGGCAACCGAGGCGGGTTCGATCCTGACGCCGCTCGGAGAGCACGGAAGGCTTAGTTTCCGCTACGTGGTGGACCAGCGGGCCGAAAAGCTGCGCGGGCTCGAACTGGCCCCGGAGGAGGGCATCGCCTCGGCGTGTTTCAAGAGCGCCCAGCCCATCACGGTGAACAAGCCCGAGGTCGATGACCGGCACGCTTCGCGCTTCGGCGAGGCCCTGGGCGTGAAGGTCCGAAACCTCGTGGCCGCGCCGCTCGTGCAGGGAGGACAGGTTCTCGGTGTGCTGGAGCTCGTCAACCGCAAGGGCGGCGACTTCACCCAGGAAGACGAGCGGATCGTCGACATGATCGCCACGCAGGTTTCGACAGCGGTCAACCGGCTGAAGATGCTCGAGGAGAAGCAGCGAGCCACGCGGCTGGTGACTATCGGCCAGATGGCAGGCAGCATCATTCACGACTTCAAGAATCCGATGGCCATCATTCGCGGTCTGGGCGAGCTGCTTCAGAAGAGTCAGCTCCCCGAGGAGAAGCGGACGCGCTTCAGCAACATCATCATCGAGGAAGTCGACCGCTGCGTGAACATGACGCGAGACATCCTCGAGTACTGCAGCGGCGAGAAGAACTACCACTTCCAGGCGGTGAACGTCGGCGAGTTCGTGGACGGCATCTCTTTCATTTTGGAACACGACTTCGAGTCGGCCAGCATCCATTTCGAGCGCAAGATCGACTACAAGGGTTGCCTGATGCTCGACCTGGACAAGATGAAGCGAGTCATTTTCAACATCTCCAACAACGCGCGCAGCGTGATGGGCGCGGGGGGGGTATTCACGATCGAGTGCTTCCTCGAGGGGCGCGAGGTGGAACTGCGTCTGTCGGACACGGGCCCGGGGATTCCGCAGGAGATCCGGGCGACGCTATTCCAGCCGTTCGTGACGATGGGAAAGAAGCACGGCACGGGTCTGGGGTTGGCGATCGTGAAGGAGATTGTCGAAGCCCACGGGGGCAGTATCCGGGTCTCGGACGTGCCCGGCCGCGGCGCCGTGTTCAGCATCCGCATGCCGGCGGCGGCCTAGGGCCAGGCGCCACCTGTTTTCCTTGCCTTGCCGCTGAGCGTCTGATATCCTGGACTTTACTCAATCGAAACCTGGTTCAGTCGGGGCGTAGCGCAGCCTGGTAGCGTACTTGAATGGGGTTCAAGTGGTCGCTGGTTCGAATCCAGTCGCCCCGACCACTCGAAGGCAGGGGCCTGGGCTGCATTCGGAGCCCCGGCCCCTTTTACTCCCTCCCGGTGTCCCGCCGGGACATGGGTGAGGCAAGAGGGCCATGGCCGACTACCAGAATCCTATCCTCATCGTCGATGACGACAGCCTGATTCTCGAAACCGTCACCGACGTGCTACGGATGGAGGGATTCAACACCATCGGCACGACGGACAGCCTGTCCGTGCCCTCCATCCTGGAAGCCAACCCGGTCGAGGTCGTCGTCAGCGACGTCAACATGCCGAACATGGACGGGCTGCAGTTGCTCGACGAGATCAACAAGCTCGAAGTCAAGCTGGGCCGCAAATTCATGGTCATCATCTTGACGGGCACCGGCAACGAGTGGAAGGCGCTCGAGGCCGTGAAGAAGGGTGCTTTTCAGTACCTGTCGAAGCCCTTCAACATCGACTACTTCACCAACACGGTCAAGCGGGCGATCTTGCAGTTGAGGCTTTCCTGACCGTCCCGCCGGGGCCCCAGACGACAGAAAGGACGACGACGTGCAACTGGAGCGCCCGCTCCCCGCGCAGCCGCTGCGCCTGCTCTTGGCGCTGGCGCTGGCCGTTTTGCCGCCCGGGCTCGCGGCCGCGGACTTCTACGAGGCGCGCGCCTACTTCCGGCAGGGCAAGTTCCAGAAGGCTATCGAGGTCATCGATCAGGTGGCGTCCTCTCCTCCGGAGCTGGTCCTGATGAAGGCCGAGTGCCTGGAGAAGCTGGACCGGTTGCCGGAGGCGCTGGCCGTGCTGCGCG
>JACQFU010000491.1 GCA_016199905.1 Candidatus Wallbacteria bacterium | reverse complement strand
TCCGTCCCACGCTGTAGCCCGACCCGTAACATGCGCATGACAGGCCTACGAGCGGCTATCCAAGGGCCGAAGCCATGAGGTTCCGCTTCCAGACATGGTTCCCTTGAAGGCCCTGGGGGCATTACCCGATCTCTGCTTAGACGGCGAATCCACGCGCCCTCGCGCCAAGGAGCGAAGCGGCCTCCACTGCTCATCGCAGCGCAACCGTCACGCAATACAGGTGTTCAGGAGCTGGCCAGGATCTCCCAATAGTCTGGATTGATGCCCATCACAGACCCGATGGCAGAAAGCTCCTCGATCTGCCACGTCGGAACAACGACACTGCGCTCGTAAAGCTGTGTGCAGAGATTCTCAAAAGCGACACCTAGCTCCCCTGCTTGCACTAGCTCCTCAACCTGTTCGATGTCGGCGCCAGTCAAGCCCTGTGGCAGCACCTTCAACAACTTTTCGAACCGATCTTCTAGGTCCTTCATTTTGGATGTGCGGTGATGATGCCTTCACCTAGGGGCTCAACGACTACATTGATGTTCACTCCATCACGAACTCCCTCGACCCAGAAACGAGCTGGTCGTCCGGCTCTCGTCAAGAGTCCGCCGTTACCTGTCTGATGGGTCCACTTCAATGTTGGATCTGTCGCAATGTCTGAAACATGGTGCATGATCTTGTCGCCACTCCACCCTTGCGGAAACGGTGTTTTCCCAGGCGCCCCCGGATACAGATGCCCTCCGCCATGGGCATCCCCTGTCAAGATGTGTACGGTACGCTGAGGGCTTGCCAGATTGACAAGTTGCTCGTCCGCCGCCTCATTAGCCCCTACGCCTGCCTTAGCGCCCGGATATTCACAGGGTCGCCCAAGTTCGCCTTCTGTAACGGCCGCCTTAACTTCTGCTGCTCCCAAGCCCTCGCCGACGGACAGGGTCAGAGAACCGATTCCCGCAAGCATCTGTGCTCGGAAAGCCGCATCTCCGACGTTCATTACAGCTTGAAGATGTTCTCCACCAACAGCGGGACCGTACGCGCCGGCTCCGTGTTCGACCTGAAGCCGAACAGTGTTGGCTTCATGATCAACAGCGTCGGCCAGCGGCTCAGCCACAAACAGTGCTGGTGACACTGCGAGGAACGGGAGGAGCTTTAGTGAATCTAGTTCACCACCCTGAGGATTGGAGAGACGTGTCGCACCCGCGTCTCCGCCAACGGACTCAGAGCTATCGAAGTAGTTTCCACCTCGGTCTATTCCCCACAAACCCAACGGGTCTGTGTACTTGAGCGGATTATTGGAGACATAAGAAAACAGATTCAAACCACCCGCCAGACCCAGCGGGTCTTTTGAGAGCCAGCGGCCCAGCTTCGGGCTGACCCATCTGTTCCTGTCGTAGAGGAGCCCGGTGGCAGGCTCGGAATCCCGCCCCGTGAACCCGAGCCCCGTGATCGACCCCGGGATAGCGGCCCCGCGCACCTGGCCGAAGGCGGCGAACTTCTGCTCGGCGCCCGCGAGGAGGTTCCCCGAGGAATCGAGCACCTTGCGAATGCTCCCCAGGTGGTCCCGCAGGTTGACCGTCGCGGCGCCAGGAGCGCCGCCGGCGAAGGGGACCTGGGCGAAGACGTCGTCGAGCTCCAAGCCCTGCACGTGCTGGCGCTTCGGCGCGCCCGCGGCGTCGAACTCCACGAGAGGGTTCCCCCAGGGAGTCCAGAGCGTGCGGGTCTCGCTGCCGTCGGGTGCCCGGGAACGCCACCGCAAGGCCGCAAGCGGGCCGGTCAGGTAATCGAAGCTGGCGCGGGCGCCGTCGGGGCGCGTGACCGACGCCAGGCGGCCGGCCGAGTCCCAGCCATAGGTGGAGGCCGCAGCGCCGGCCGCGGTCTCGCTCGAGATTTGCCCGTCGGCGGTGTAGCTGTAAACGACGGACTGGCCAGCCGGTCCGTCCGTCCTCACGAGCTGGTCGGCATCGTCGACGGAGTAAGTCCGCATGCCGCCAGGGGTATTCTCCAGGACGCGGTTGCCGTTCTTATCGTAGCCGAACGACTCGCTGGAGCTGTCCGGGTAGAGAACTCCCGTCAGCCGGTCGAGGCTATCGAGCTGATAGCTCTGGGAGCCCTCCGTTGAGGTCTCGGCGAGCACGTTGCCACGGGCGTCGTAACGAAGCGCCAGGGTGTAGAACGCGGATTGGCCGGCGCGGCTGTAGGCGATCTGCGCGATGCGGCCGGCGGGGTCGTAGGAGTAGTCCGCGGCGACGGCGCCACCGGAGTAGGAGACGTGCGAGCGTTGGCCGTGCGTGTCGTAGGCCAGTTGCACGTCGCTAGCGCCGGGGCCCTGCAGGCGCGTGAGGTGTCCCTCCAGGTCCCAGGAGAAGGCCTGGTTGGCCGACGGCAGGCCGTCGACGGCCAGGAGCGTGACGTTACCGGCGCGGTCGTAAGAAAGCCTCAGAGTCTTACCCAGCGGCTTCTGGTTGAGCGAGGTCACGCGATCGCGCAGGTCGAACTCCTGGGCCAGACTCGCGCCACCGGTGCTCCCCGAAGCCAGCAGATTGCCGAAGGGGTCGTAGCTCTGGGTGATGGTTTCGCTCAACACCCCGGTCGGGGAGTAGACGCGCGTCTCGCGGGGACGGTCGGCGTCGTCGTAGGCGATCGCCAGTCGCGGCACGTTTTGACGCACGACCCGGATGACATTTCCGGTCAGGTCGTATCCGTACGCCGTCGGGTGCCCGGCCGGATCGGTAGCGAGCGTGAGGCGGTCGAGCTTGTCGTACTGGAAAGTCCAGGACTTGGCCTGGCCGTTGGTGAGCGACGTAAGATTGCCATTGGGGTCGTAGCCGAATCGCACGACTTCCTCGGAGGTTGTCCCCGCTGCCCGCGTGAGTTGTGTGCAGCGGCCGAGCCGGTCGTAGGCGTAGCGAGTGGTGATGGCGTCGGCAGAGCCGTCGGCCACGGTGCGGGCGATGGGACGGCCCGTGGGGTCGTAGGTGGTGGCCGCCTGGGCGCCGTCCGGGGCGATGGTGCGCACGAGTCGGTTGGCTGCGTCATAGCGGAACTGGCTGCGTCTGAGATCGATGGAGGGGCCCTCGTCGAGCTCGGCGAGATTTCCGGCCGCGTCGTAGACGAGGGACAGGTTGGTCCCGGCGGGTCCCGTGACGCCCGTGAGCAGGTTCGTGCGGTCGTAGCGGTAGGCCGTCCTGGCCGTGAGGGGAGCCTGGGCGGTGCCGGCGGGGGCGACGACGGCGACCAGATTGCCGGCCGCGTCGTACTCGTAGGAGTGGACGGTGGAGTCCGGATGAGTGACGGAGGTGACGCGCCCGGCGGCGTCGTAGACGTACGAGGTCGTACAAGCCCAGCGGGTGCCGACGGCTTCGGCCATCGCCGTGACGCGGCCCGCGGCATCGCGTGTGAGCTGCGTGACGCGGCCGCCGGGAGACTCGGTTCCCCCCGGGCGCGTCACGCTGACGAGCCGATCCCGCACGTCGAAGAAGCCAGAAGTGAGACGGCCGAGACGGTCGAAGCTCGCGGTGAGGTTTCCGCCAGCATCGCGAACCTCCACTGCGGGGACGTCGTAGGCGTCGCGCACCGTCAAAGTGCGCGTCGCCGGCGCGTAGGTGTAGGTCGTTGTGGCGCCGCGGGCGTCGGTCTCGACCAGGGTGTGGCGGTCCGGATTGTAGGTGAGGGCGCGGCTATTGCCCTCGGCGTCGGTGAGGCGGGTGAGGCGGTCCCAGGGGTCGTAGGCCAGGCTGGAGCGGTTGCCGGCGGGGTCGGTGAGGGAGGCGAGACGGCCGGAGGCGTCATAGGTCAGGCGGGTCGTCTGGCCCAAGGGGTCGGTGGTGGCCAGCAGTCGCCCGGCGGCGTCGAAGCTGTAGAGCGAGGTGTTTCCGGCCGGGTCCGTCCTGGAGGTGAGGCGGTCGGAGAGGTCGTAGGAGTACTGCGTGAGGCGGCCCTCCGGGTCCTGCAGTCCGAGCAGATTTCCGCGCTCGTCGTAGAAGAACGAAGTTACGAACCCCCTGGGGTCCGTCACGGCCTGGACCCGGTCGAAGCCGGTATAGGTGAGCTGAGTTCGGGCGCCGGCGGGATCGGTGAGGCTGACGAGGCGTTTTCGCGAATCGTAGGCCAAGCCGGTGACGAGGCCGAGGGGGTCTCGCAGCGAGGTGGTGAAGCCGTCGGCATCGAAGCGCTGGATCTCCAGGCCCCCATCGGGGCCCGTGATATCGATCTCACTGGACAGGCGGGTCCATCGGCTCACGCGGCCCAGCTTGCTTTTGTAGCCGCTGGGTTCTCCCAGGGCATCGTAGAGGCGTTCCTCGACGGCGCCGGAGAAGTCTTTGCGGGAGCGGGTTTCGCCGGTGGCCGCGACGTAGGTGACGATGAGTGAGGAGCCATCGGCGGCGGTCTTTGTGACGCGATTCTTGGCCGGCTCGTAGGCCAGGGTGTAGGAGGCGCCTTCCTCGGACAGAGCCGTGACGCGGTGCGTCATAGAGTCGTGCGTGGCGGACAGGACGGTTGCGCCGTCGGGGGCCAGGAGCCGCACGAGGGCGCCGCGCTGCGGCCCATAGATGTAGATCCGATCGGTCGTCGGAGCCACTGGAGCCGCCGAGTCGGTGACGTTCAACAGCAGCGGCTCCTCCTGGCTGTAGCGAAAGCCAAAGGCGCGGCCAGTGCGCTTCTCGGTGAAAACAGCCAGCACCCGCCGGCCGTCGGACAGCTTTGCGTACCCGAGCTCGTAGCGGCGACCCTGGGTGTCGGTGACGGAGGTGGGCAACTCCGGGGAGCTGGGCAAGTCATAGGCCAGTGTGGTCACGTAGTCGGGGGCGCGGCCGATGCTCGCGAGCCGGTAGCCGGTTCCGAAGCTCTCGAAGTGGTAGACCAGGGGCAGCTCTCCGGGGAGCTGGCGAGTGAGGTCGTAGCCGCTGGTAACCGAGGAGGCGAGGCTGTAGTTCTTGATAGCGCCGACGGCGGTCTCGAAGCTCGCGGAGAAGTAGGAACGCACGAACCAGACGGTCTTGCCGTCCTCGGTTGCGACGCTGACCTTCACGGAGCCGTCGGCCTGGATGGTCTCTCGGAGCTGCCAGGAGAAGCTATGACTCCAGTTGCAGCCGAGCGGCGTGCGCAAGTCCGTGAGGCTCGTGTAGTAGCGATTGAACTGGAACGGGATGCCTTTGCTGGGCAGCTCGAGGTCGGTGAAAGAGAGCTCCAGGCCGCCGTGGACGGCGTCGACGGGGCAGGCCGTTGCCTGGGGGCGCGTACAGACGTTGGCGGAGCAGGGGCAGTCGATAGGTTCCTTGGTGCCCCTGCCGCCGGAGGAACCTGGGGGGGCCGAGGCGACAGCAGGCCGGTTGCCGGGATCCGACTCGGCAGAGGCGTCGGTGCTCTGCATCGCCAGCGCAACCGTCCCCAGGGGGGAGAAGATGTAGGCGTGCCAGCATCCGAGGTCGTCCTCCTGGCCGTTGCGGCGGTCGGCAAGTTTGGCGTAGGTGAGCTTCGGGAGCGAGAACTCGCGCGAACCGCGGGCCGTGTCGAAGGCGGCATCGCAACTCGACACGGAGTGCACCAGGGATTCCTGGCCGAAGGTGGCTTTGAGGAACCAATCCGGGCTGCCCGCCTCGCTCATCCACAGTTCGGTCCAGTAGTTGAAGACGGGTTCGAAGCAGAGGTTGCCGCCCACGCCAGTGACGCTGGTTTCCGTGCAGCCGCGCAGCGTTGTGGCGAGGTAGCGGCCGGGCTGCAACCAGGCACCGGTAGAGCTGGAAAGGTGCAAGGTGGCCTGCCACCCGAGATTCCTGGGGTAGCGGGAGACTGTGACAGGCGACTGGGTCGTGCCGGTTGACGATTTGGCTTCGACCAGCACGGTGCTGGCGCCATCGGCGGCGATGGCGTCGGTGGGGAGGGTTTCACCTGTACCGAGCACGACGGAGGCGGCGGCTTTCCAGGTCGGCGTGAGGGGGCCGGACTTGTAGTCCCGCGCGATCGCCATGAGAACGGGCTTCTGGCCGGTGGTGAACTCCAGGGTCGCCTCGTGCTTGAGGAGGGCGACGGTGGGAAGGGTGGGAACCGGAGCGGAGAAGTTGTTGGCGGCGTTCACGCCGGGACCTGGATTGCCGGCAGCGTCGATGGTGGTGACGAAGAGGGTGGAGCTGGCGTTATTGCCGACGGGGATCGAGAAGCGACCGCCGGTGGCGACGCCTTTTGCCAGCAGGACGGCCTTGGTGGAGTCGCGATAGATCAGGACTTGGGCCCCTGGACGGGCGTCGCCGATCACGAAATCGGAGATGCCTGCAGGGTTGGCGATGACCGTAACCGAAGGGGCAGGCGGGGGCGTGGTCTCGTTTGCAGCGGAGGTGCCGGGGCTGTAGACGCCCCCCAGGCTGGCACGGACAAAGACGCCAGCGGCCCTGTTGTCACCGATGGGAATGTCGAAGATGCCGTCGCGGCCGGCGGCGCCGCTAGAGAGGATTGTGGCCTGGGTGGAATCGGTGTAGACGACGATCCAGGAGCCGGGGCGCGCGGTGCCGCGAACGCGATCGGCCGTGCCGGGCGGGTTCTGAACCACAGCGACCTCTGGGGCAGGCTGGGGAGCCAGGTGGTTGACGCCGGCGACGCCGCCGGTTTCGTTTCCGGCTCGGTCGGCAGCCACGACGAAGACGGAGGGGAAGCGGTCGTCGCCGATGGAGAGGTCATAGGTTCCGTTGGGTGCGGCGGCTGTGCCGATGAGCCAGCTCCTGGTGGAATCGGTATAGGCACGAACGAAGGAGCCGGCTGGAGCCGTGCCCGAGATGCGGTCGTCGGTGCCGGGGTGGTTTTCCTTGACGGCCAGGGTGGGCGGCGTAGGCGGGGGCGTGGTGTCGACCGTGAAAGCCGCGTTCGTGGCCGACCGGTTTGTGTTGCCTGCCGCGTCGAGGCCGCCCGTGATTGCAACAGCGGCGAGGCCGTCTGCGACGGTGGCGCCGAAGGGGAGAACGGTGTAGGTGAAAGTCCAGACGCGGACGTTGCCCGTGGACCGCATCGCGGAGGCTGCGACGTCGTTACCGGTTCCTGGCCGGTCCACGGCGAGGCTGGGAGTGGTGACGAGGGGTTCGCTGAACGTGGCTGTCAGAACGAGGGGCCCGGGTCCGACGGCCGAAGGATCCTTGCTGTAGGCCAGCGCGACGGCCGGGCCGGTGGTGTCGACGGTGAAGGTGTTGTTGGCCGCGACCAGATTCGCGTTTCCGGCGGCGTCGCGAACTCCAGAGACCGTGACCAGGGCGGAACCGTCGGCCGTGTTGGCGGAGGCGCCGGCGACCGCATAGACGGCCGTCCAGACTTTGCGGTCCGCGGTCGGTTTCATCAATATTGGAAGCAGGTCGTTGCCAAGGCCCGGGCGATCCGCGGCGATGGTGGGGGTGCCCGAGGCCAGCTCGCCCAGGGTGGCGGTGATGGCGAGGGGCCCGACGCCGACGGCGGCGCGGTTCCTGGAGTAGGTGAGCGTGACGCTCGGGCCGACGGTATCGACCGTGAAGGTGCGGCTGACGGGCTGGGCAACCAGAGGGTTCCCGGCTGGGTCGACGGCGGAGGTGAGGGTGACGGTGAAGGTGCCATCGTCGGTGCCGCCTCCGGCGACGGTTCGCGAGAAGATCCAGACGGTGCCGTCTGGCGCGGGGGGGAGACGCATCGGCGTCGGGATGACGTCGTTCTGGGTCGAGCTGGCGCCGCCGACGATGGCCAGGCCTGGCGCGGTGGGGGTGACGGGCTCGGAGAAGGTCGCCGTCAGAGTGAAAGGCTCATTTGAGTAAAGGCGATTCGTCTTGTTGAAAGAAAGGGAAGCGGTGGGGGCGCGGGTGTCGACTACGAAGCTGGAGTTGGAGGCGGTCTGGTTTGGATTTCCTGCGGCGTCCTTTCCGGCGATCGTCACCTGAAACGGTCCATCGTCTCCGGTAGCGACGGTGCGGGAGAACTTCCAGGTCTTGCGGTCGGTGCCGACGAGGGTCATCGCCGTGGCGGCGACGTCGTTGGCCGTGGCGCTGGTGCCGCCGGAAAGGGCCAGCGTCGGGGATGCGGGCGCAATGGGCTCGCTGAAGCTCGCGGTGACGGCGAAGGTCTCGACGTGGTAGGCGCGGCCGGGCTTGCTGTAGGTCAGGGCGACCCAGGGTGCGAGGGTGTCGACGGTAAGAACGCTATTGGCCGTGAAGGCGTTTCCCAGGGTGTCCTTTCCCTGGAGCCGGACGGTCGCTGAACCGTCGAGGATGGTGCCAGCGTTCTGGGCCTTGACGACGTAGGCGTAGGTCCAGATTTTCGCGTTGGGCGTGGCCGTCATCACGACGGTGGCGACGTCGTTACCGGTGCCCGGCCGGTCGATCGCGATGGTCGGGGACTTGGCCAGCGCGGCGCTGGCGGTGAGCGTTATCGTCACGGTGCCGGCCGGTGCCGGGTTCCTGGTGTAAGCGACCGTGATCGTGGGGGCCGCCGCGCGAGTCGAGCCACCGCAGGCCAAGACAAGCAGTGCCAGCAGGCCTGCCTGCAGACCCCGCCGCGTCCGAGCCGCCATCGCTCGATGCGAGTCCCCGAGTCCGAAGCTGCGTGCCATCGAGTCCCCCTTGTCTCACCCGCCTCCACCGCGGGGCTTACGATGCCGTCGACAGTGACATGAAAATCTTAAAGGAACCGCCGGACACTGTCAAGCCGCAAGCTGCGGGAGTATGGGAACCGTAGTAGGGTCAACCCATTTGAAAACAACCGTTGATGTTGCCGATTCCATTTTGAGACGGGCCAAAAGCCTGGCCGCAAGACGGCATACGACGCTCAAGTGCGTCATCGAATCCGCGCTCCGAGAGACGCTCGAAGCGGAGGGCGCAACGGGGAAACCTTTCAAGCTCAGGACACACGTTTTCAAAGATCGGGGGTTGCAGCCAGGGCTGAGTTGGGATGACTGGAGCGCTTTGCGCGATCTGACCTACAGTGCCGGTCACTCGAATCCCCAGCACCCAGGCATACTCTCTGCTCAGGGCTTCGTCGTTCACGACCAATCCGGCCCCGCGCTCTTGAGCGAGCGCCAGCACTTCAGCCTCTCCGCCGTCCGACTGTGCCAGATCCCCGACGCAGCTCTCGTCCCCCCACGGCAGAAAACAAAACCTCACCATAGAAGCGGAGCAGGAGCGACAAGAGATCGAGCAACGCGAGGGCCGAGAGCGGGCCCGTGTTGCTCACAATCGGCCCCGGCGACTCAGGCACTCCGGTTTTCCTCTTCGCATTCCTCTCGAGCCATGTCTACTGC
>JACQFU010000505.1 GCA_016199905.1 Candidatus Wallbacteria bacterium | reverse complement strand
CTGACCAGAAAATGATTTCTCTGGTGACTTCCGGTCTTTCCCGGTCGGTCAAGAAGTACGTCAGAGGGCTGCGTCTACCGCGATGGTTATAGACGCCTAGGTCCTCCAAGATTGCTAGTACGACGCTACGCGGCCTTGGCAGCGGCTTTCTCATTCAGTATTCCCACGAGGTACGAGGGGCCGTTGCCGACACTGGCTGACTTCTTCTTTCCCTTGCTAATGAGTCGATAGATATCGAATGGCGCGGCCGACAAAATGTCAGGCACGTAACGCGCTGCCAGGTGATAGCATCTGGCCTTGGTGGAGAAACTTTCGGCAGCCGCATTCAGAACACTCTTGATGGCTCGCCGCATCATTCTTCCGGCCTCGTCAAGGTTCCGAGCATCGACCAACATTTCGTGTTCAAAACAGTGTCCCAGCACCCCACTGTCGTGCACGTAGAAAACGATGTGCCCGACAAAGTCATCTAGAACTACCTCTGTGTTCGCTACGAGAATGTCCATAAGCGGGCTCCTTCGGGAGTGACGTCCCCGGGATGCCTGGGGGGCGGCTCGTGCCGGGCCGCGGGGCCGGGCTAGTGGGACGAGCCAACCTGTCTACTATAGTATCACAATATACGGCTGGGCGGGGCGGCCCGATGAGTAGCGCTCAGCCTCGGAAAATGCGCGTGCCGATCCGGACCATCGTGCTGCCTTCGTCGAGAGCCACGAGGAAGTCCTGAGACATGCCCATCGAGAGAACGGTGCCGCGATAGCCGAGGCCGGGAGAGGCGCGGAGGGCGTCGTGCAATTCACGCAGCTTCCGGAAGCTCGCGCGGGCCGAATCGGGGCCTCCCTCGAGCGGCGCCATCGTCATCAGTCCGTCGAGGATCAGCCGGTCCATCTCGAGAACCTGGCGAACCGCCTCGGGCGCATCTTCGAGATCGATTCCGGTCTTGCTGGGTTCGACGCTCGTCTTGACCTCGACCAGGATGCGGCAGGTGACGTCTCGCTTCTCGCACTCTCTCCGGATCGCTTCTGCCAGGCGAACGCTGTCGACGGACTGGATGGTCTCGACGCGCCCCACGACTTGCCGGACCTTGTTGGTCTGCAGATGGCCGATCAAATGCCACCGGATCGGCAAGTCCGCCAGGGCGTCCTGCTTGCGCAGCAGTTCCTGGACTCGGTTCTCGGCGAAGTCTGTCTGCCCGGCTTCGAAGGCCTCCCGGATGGCGGCCGGCTCTGCGGTCTTGGAGACTGCAACGAGAGTCAATCGCTCGCGCCAGTCCGCACCCAGCCGCGCAGCAAACTCGGCCTCGAGGGCGCGCAGGCTATCGGAGATCATCGCGAGGTGCCGGGTGAAAGGGGGCGAGGGAGCGAGGGCCTCGGGGCCAGACCGTCATCCCTTCCCGGCGGCTTCCTGATCCTTGCGGTTCTGAGCGTTCCACTTGAGGTAGGCGCGAATGAAACCGTCGATCTCGCCATCCAGGACCCGGTCCACGAGCGGGCTCTCCAGGTCGGTACGGTGGTCCTTGATCATCTGGTAGGGCTGCAACACGTAGGAACGAATCTGGCTGCCCCAGGCGATCTCTTTTTTCACGCCGCGCTGCTTGGACATCTCCTCTTCCTGCTTCTTCAGCTCCTCCTGCAGCAGCCGGCTCTTGAGCACGCGCATCGCGGTGATCTTGTTGGAGGTCTGCGAGCGCTCGTTCTGGCAGGTGACGACGATGTTGGTGGGGAGGTGCCTGATCCGGACGGCCGAGTCGGTGGTGTTGACGCCTTGACCGCCCGGGCCGCCGGAGCGGTAAACGTCGATGCGCAGCTCGGTCGGGTTGATGGTGATCTCGATCTCCTCCTCGATCTCGGGCATCACGTCGACGCTCACGAAGGAGGTGTGGCGCCTGGCGGCCGAGTCGTACGGGCTGATGCGCACCAGCCGATGGACTCCGCGCTCGCTCTTCATGTTGCCGTAGGCGAATTCGCCCTTGACGATCAGCGTGGCGCTCTTGATTCCAGCCACGTCTCCGGGGAGCAGGTCGACCGTGTCGACGTCATAGCCCTCGCGTTCCGCCCAGCGCACGAACATCCGCATCAGCATCTGCGCCCAGTCGCAAGACTCGGTGCCGCCCGCGCCCGGGTGGATGGAGACGATGGCGTTACGCGCGTCGTACTTGTCGTTGAGGAAGACCTGGAACTCCGCCTTGGCGACCAGTCCGTCGAGAGCCGGCAGGGCTTGCGATGCCTCCGAAAGAAGCGAGTCGTCAGGGCTCTCGGCGTACATCTCGAAGAGCGTTGCGACGTCGTCGAACTTCCCCTGGATCCGCAGCATCTGCTCGCGCTGCGTTTTGAACAGCTTCAAGCGCGAAGTGAGCTTGGTCGCCTCGGACTGGTTCGACCAGATCGCGGGGTCGGCACACTTCTGCTCGATCGCCTTGATATCGGAGTCGAGTCGTTGGGGGTCAAAGATAGCCCCGCAACGTCTCGATGCGGGGCCGGACATCTTCGAGCTGGTGCTTCAGGTCTTCGATGGACATGGGGAGGGGGCTACGGGCTACGGGCTTAGGGGCTGCAGATGGGCGAGAGTCTACAGGCACGGAGCCCCAATTCCAAGCGCAAATCTGAGCCTTCAAAGATACCGGCCCCAGGCCCACGTCTCAGGCCGCGGCGCCGTGGCACTTCTTGTACTTCAGGCCGCTGCCGCAGTCGCACGGGTCGTTGCGGCCGGGGCGTTTGCCGCCCGTCGCGGCGCCGAGCCTCGCATCCTCGGGCGGGGGAGCGCTGCCGGTCTCGTCGGGGGCGCTGTAGACCAGCTCTTTTTGGCGAGGGGGTTCGGGGTGCTTCAACTCGGAGGGCTTCTCGATTTCCAGGCGGAACAGGAACATCGAGACTTTTTCCTTGATGACGCCCATCATCTCGTTGAAGGCGTCGCGAGCCGCGATCTTGTACTCCACCAGCGGGTCCTTGCCGGCGTAGCCCTTGAGATGGATTCCCTCCTGGATGCCATCCATCGTGTAAAGGTGGTCCTTCCACTGCTCGTCGACCAGCTGCAGGAGGATCATCTTCTCGATGTAACGCAACTGCTCGACGCCCAGCTTCGCCTCGCGCTCGACGTAGGCCGCCCGGACCAAGCCGCGCACGTGATCGATCACCTCGGCGGTTTCCATGTCGTGGATATCCGTGGAGTCGAGCGTGATGCCGAACTGGTTCCGCAAGTGCTGGGAAAGCTCCTCCCAGTTCCACTCATGCCGGGAGATCTCGGGCGACAGATGCAGCATCACGATGGTCTCCACCACGTCGTCGAAGATCTGCCGAATGTCCTCGTCGACCATCTCCTGCTTCAGCGCCTGCTGCCGCTGGGCGTAGATGGTGTTGCGCTGCTCGTTCATCACGTCGTCGTACTTGAGCACCTGCTTGCGAATCTCGTAGTGATGGTTCTCGACCCGCTTCTGGGCGCGCTCGATGGCGTTGGAGATCATCCGATGCTCCAGCGGCTCGCCCTCTTCCCAGCCCAGCCTGTCCATCAGGTTGCGGATGTTGGGGCCGCCGAACAGCCGCATCAGCTCGTCCTCCATCGACAGATAGAACTGGCTGGCGCCCGGGTCGCCCTGGCGGCCGGAGCGGCCGCGCAACTGGTCGTCGATGCGGCGGGAGTCGTGACGCTCGGTGCCGATGATATAGAGCCCCCCGGCCTCCACGACCTTCTCGTGTTCTTCGGCGCAGAGTCGCTTGAACTCCTCGAGGAAGCGCGGGTACTCGGGATCGTCGACGTTGCCGTTGACCCGGCCCTTGGCGAGGAACTCGGGATTGCCGCCCAGGATGATGTCGGTTCCACGGCCTGCCATGTTGGTGGCGATGGTGACCTGCTTGTAGCGGCCCGACTGGCTGACAATCTCGGCCTCGCGCGCGTGGTGCTTGGCGTTGAGCACGTTGCACGGAACTCCGCGATGGCGAAGCCGCTCGGCCAGCATCTCCGACTTGTCGATGCTGCGCGTGCCGACCAGCACCGGCTGCCCCTTCTCGTAGAGGTCGCCGATCGTCCCGACGATGGCCTTGTACTTCTCTTCCTCCGTGCGGAAGACGATGTCCGGCATGTCGTCGCGGACCATGGGCCGATGGGTCGGCGCGACCACCACGTCGAGCTTGTAGATGTCGGCAAACTCGCGCTCTTCGGTCTTGGCCGTGCCGGTCATACCGCCCAGCTTCTTGAAGAGGCGGAAGTAGTTCTGGAACGTGATCGTGGCCAGAGTCTGGTTCTCGCGCTGGACCTTCACGCCTTCCTTGGCCTCGACGGATTGATGGATGCCGTCCGACCAGCGGCGGCCAGGCATCAGACGGCCGGTGAACTCGTCGACAATGATGATCTCGCCCTGATCGCTCACGATGTACTCGGTGTCGCGCTTGTAGAGCTCCTTGGCCTTGAGCGCGGCCATCAAGTAGTGCAACAGGTGCATGTTTTCGGGGTCGTAGAGGTTGCCCACGTTCGCATGCTTCTCGGCGTGGGCGCCCCCCTCCTCGGTGATGACTACCGTGTGCGCCTTCTCGTCGACGGTGTAGTCGCCCGTGGGATTGTCGGGGTCCCCGCCCTCGAGCTTGCCTTTGCCGCGCTTGAGCAGCCGCGCGATCTGGGCGAATCGGATGTATTCCTCGGCCGACTTCTCCGCCGGGCCGCTGATGATGAGCGGCGTACGGGCCTCGTCGATCAGGATCGAGTCGACTTCATCGACGATGGCGAAGTGAAGGCCGCGCTGCACGATCTCGTCAGGCAGAATGCCCATGTTGTCGCGCAAGTAGTCGAACCCGAACTCGTTGTTGGTGCCGTAGGTGATGTCCGAGCCATACGCTTCTTTGCGCTGGGCCGTGTCGAGGTCGTGAACGATGACGCCGACCGTCAGGCCGAGCGCGCGATAGATGGGGCCCATCCACTCGCTGTCGCGCTTGGCCAGGTAGTCGTTGACCGTGACGAGGTGGCAGCCCTTCCCATCGAGCGCGTTGAGGTACAGAGGCAGCGTAGCGACCAGGGTCTTGCCTTCGCCTGTCTTCATCTCCGCGATACGGCCCTCGTGCAGGACCATTCCGCCCATCAACTGAACGTCGAAGTGGCGCTTGCCGATGGTGCGGACCGAGGCCTCGCGCACGGCGGCGAAAGCTTCGGGGAGAATCTCGTCGATCGTCTCGCCGTCAGCCAGCCGTTGCCGGAACTTGTCGGTCAGCCCACGCAGTTCGGCGTCGGTCAACTTCTGGAACTGCGGCTCCAGGGAGGTGATGTACTCGGCCTGAATGGTATAGCGCCGGACTTGCCGATCGTTCCAGCTCGGGATGAGTCCCCAGAGATAGGCCATATGAGGCTTGAGGCTTGAGGCCCTCGGCCCGCGGTCCTCGGCCCTTGCTCCTCGGCACCGGGCCTTGGGCTTTGGGCTCTGGGCTTTCGGCCTCAGGCGAATTGGAGGAAACTGGAATGGGTTTGCGCGAGGGGGCAATCCTATACAATTGACTTGCCCTTCCGCTTCGTGCGGCGTACTGCCCACCGGATACTACTCCCGCTCTTCGATGATGCGGATGATGTCCTCTTTGGTGTTGGCCTCCATGATGGCCTGGCGGAACTCCGGCATACGCAGGAGTCGGGAGAGGCGGGCTAGGGCCTTGAGGTAGACGTTGCCGGCGTTCATCGGGGCGGCAAGAAGGAAGACGAGGTGGACCGGCTCGTTGTCCAGGGCGTCGAAATCGATGCCCGCGCGAGAGCGGCCGAGCGCCACGGTCACCTCGGTAATGGAGGTGTTGCGGCTGTGCGGAATCGCGATGCCCTTGCCGATGCCGGTCGAGCAGATCGCCTCGCGGTCCATCACTGCCTTGACGAACTCGTCTCGGTCTTTGATGCGGCTGGTCTCCACCATCAGGTTGATCAATTCTTCGAGAACCTGGGGCTTGGTGCCGCTGGCGAGTTCGAGTTTGATGAGGTCGGGTTCTATGAGATTGGTGAGTTTCATCGCCCAGGCCTTCCGAGGGCGTCCTTCCAAGGGTCTGGGGTCCCGAGGTTACCCGGAAAGGCAACGTTCATCGAGACCCTTGCTCCGCGGGGGTCACGCGCCAGCCTACTTGAAAGAGGGCTCGATCAGACCGATGTTGCCGTCCGTCCTGCGGTAGACGACGTTCACCTCGTTGGTATCTGCGTTGGCGAACATCACGAAATCTTGCTCCAAGGTCCTGAGCTGGTCGGCCGCTTCTTCGATAGACATCGGCTTTGCGGCGAAAGTATTGGAGCGGATGATTCGCGGCTTCTTCTTCTTTTCCGGCCTCTCCGGTTCGTCGGCAGCGATCTTGACGACCTTCTTGGTCAACTCTTTCTGTTCGGCGCTGCGGGAGATCGAGCCCTTGCGGTGCCGGTTCTCCTTCATCTTCTCTTTGTGCTTCTTGAGCTGAGCCTCGATCTTGTCGGCCACGCCCGTGATGGCGGCGTACATGTCGGCGCTGGCACACTTGGCCTTGAACGAGCTTCCATTGACCCAGACCTGGGCTTCGGCCCGCTGGCTGTTCTCTCCGTGGAATGCTCGCGCAGTCGGTCCGTGAGCCGGATGTTCTTACCGCTGACGATCACCTTCATATGGACCTCCAATCGGGATCCGTGAAGCTCGCTCTGAGGGGTGCTCCTTATACCATATCACTTGCGAAGGTGCAAACGCCAGGGACGCACCACCGATGTTCGAAAAGGCACACCAGCAATGCGCTTTCGAGGCACTTGACAGATCGCGCGGGGCTCCGCCGCGGCCCCTCGGATGCAGCGTACCGGACGCTACTTCCGGGCGCGTCGGTCGGGGCCGAGAACTTGGCGGAGTCGCGGCCCCGGAGCCGGCGACTACAGAGCTAGCGAGGGGCGCGGCGCAGGACGAGCGCCTCGCGTTCGCGGAGGATCGCGACGCCGCCGAACCCTAGTCGTTTGCCGGAGGTCGAGCGCTCCGCCAGCTCCAGCACGGCCTCGACGCGCGCCAGGGTCAGCTCGAACTCGGGCCCGCCCAGTTCCTCCAGCGCCCGCCGAACCACCCGACGGCGCAGCGCCAGCGGCAGAGCCGCCAGCTCGGCCAGCCGGAGCGCCAGCGGCCCCCGGGCTTTCGCAGCTCCCGGCCGAAGACTCCATGAGGAATGCCGGGAACCGAGCTCTTCCAGCGCCTCGTCGTCGGCGCGCAGCAGTTCCATCGCCCTGGCAACGGCCGCGATTGCGGCCTCTCCGAATTGCCGGCGAATCCCGGGGAGGAGCTTCCAGCGCACCCGGTTCCGCAGGTGTGCCAGGTCTCGATTGGAGACATCCTCCCGGAAGGGCACTCCCCGATCGGCCAGGTAGGCGAGTATCTCGTCCCGCCCCGTGTCCAGGAAGGGACGAAACAGCGGACGCCTCCGGTCGATTGGCGCCATGCCTCCTAGACCGGTCTGGCCCGCGCCGCGGAATAGGTGGAGGAAGAACGTCTCGACCTGATCGTCTCGATGGTGCGCCGTTGCGACCCGGTGGCATCGGTGCGCCCGCCGCGTCTGCTCGAAGAAGGCATACCTCAGATGCCGCGCCTCGACCTCCAGGGCGCCCTGCCTCAGACGCCGAACCTCGTCGTCGCCCAGGCGGCGCACCTCCAGCGGCACTCCCAGGCGCCGGCACTGCCGCTCCACCAACCGCCGGTCGGCGGCCGATTGCCGGCCCCGGAGCCGATGGTCGACATGCGCGGCCACGAGTCCGGGCAGTTTCAGGGAACTCAAAACATCCAGGAGCGCCATCGAATCCGGACCGCCCGAAACTGCGACGACGATCCGGCGGCGGCCGAACGGCAGCCGGTTGACCCAGGCTGCGACCCTTTCGGCCAACGGATGGCGGCGGGCACTCATGGGGAAGTCGGCTCTCGGCTCTCGCCGAGGCCCTACTCACAACTCGCTAAGCTCTTCCATTCATCACGGCTTGTCGGGCACTCCCATGATGAGGCTCGCGATGGTGATGCTGATGAGCACGGCCATCCCGACGGAATAGAGAGTCAGGCCGGTCAGCGCGTGGGCCTCCGATTCGGGTTGGCTGCGCCTGGCGGTCCAGAACCCGGCCACCCAGTAGCCAACCAGGCACAAAGCGCCCGTCAGCGCGATGTCCGTCCAGCCGATGGTCCGGGCATAGCGGCCCTGCCCCACCAACATCGCGAAGGACACGGCGTTGACCGACATGTGCCCGACCATGGAGGGCATCAGGCTGCCGGTCAAGCGTGTGAGGACGGCCCAGAAGATCGCGATGAGAAACAGCACCGTTGCGGTCCAGCCCCCCGGGTGCAGGGCCGCGAACACGGCCGATGAGAGCACGATGCCGGCCGCGTCTCCGATCCGGCTCGCCAGCCACGGGTAGACCATCCCGCGAAAGTAACCCTCCTCCACTACGGGCGCGATGAAGACGATGACGATCGCCGCCGCCAGCAGGTCGCGGACGCGAGTCAGTCCCGCCAGCGCCACGGCCAGGTCGGACGGATCTTCCAGGGCGTCCAGCGCCTTGTTGGCGACGAGGGTGATCGCCCCGAAGAGCACGGCCGCCATCAGCGCGACCGATGCGCTTCGGCCCCGAAAAGCCACTCGCCGCGGGCTGCAGGCGATCGCCGCGAGGGCCGCCACGTTTCCCAGTACCAGGCCGCCGAGATCGTGCACGACCTGGGGTTGGGCCGCCAGAGCGCGATCGGCGGCCAGAAACGCCACCAGGAACGCTAGCGGGGGCCACAGCAGATCGAGGGAGCGAGTTTGGCTGGGGGAATTCAACGGAGAGTTGTCTCGCGCGGGACCGAGTCGTCCCCCCCAGGCCGATCATCGGGAGCACCGGATCCACCGATTCCTCCGGCCTGCGCCACCAGGGCCGTACGGCGGGTCCCAGCCGACAGCCCCTCATACTACTATTTCGGCAATCGTCCTGCCCTTGTTGACCAGTGGCACGGGACGGTCTCCGGCCATGTAGACCTTTTTTCCGTCGATTCCCATCAGGGCGCAGACCGTCGCAAACAGTTCGGGCACGGTCACCGGCCGGGAGGTCACGGCCCGTCCCTCCGCGTCGGTGGAGCCCAGGACGACCCCGCCCCGAGTCCCGCCTCCGGCCAGCGCGACACTGAAGGCCTTGGGATGATGGTCCCGCCCATCGCGGGGATTGATGTCGGGCCCGCGCCCGAACTCGCCCAGACAGAGCACCAGGGTCTTGGAGAGCAGATCGCGCGCCGCCAGATCCTTCAGCAGCGAGGCGAAAGCGGGGTCCAGTTGGCCCATCAGGTCCTTCGTGCGCGTGAAGTTGTCCTGGTGCGTGTCCCAGCCGCCCAGGGTCACTTCGACGGCGCGAACGCCGGCCTCGACCAGACGCCGGGCGACCAGACACCGTTGCCCGAAGTCCGACTGTCCGTAGGCCGCCTGGACGGCAGCCGGCTCGTCGTCGGTGACGAAGGCCCGGGTGAGCGGCGAGTCCATCAGTCTTCGCGCCCGCGCAAAGAGCGCCTGGTGGGTGCGGGCGTCCTCGACGCCTCCCGCGCGAGCGAATGCCTCGTCCATCCGGGCCGAGAGTTTCAGCCGGGCATCGAATCGCGCGGGGTCCACGTCCTTCGGCGGAGCCAGGAACTCCACCGGCTTTCCCGGCTTGGCTTGCACGATGAAGGGCGAGTAGTCCTGCCCCAGAAGGCCCCCGCCCACGCTCGGCCCGCCCAGCGAAATGAAGTTCGGGAGCGCGGACTTCGCATCGCCGACCTCCTTGCTCACGATGGCGCCCAGGCCCGGATGGCGGGCCGTGGGCGTGGGCACATAGCCCGTGTGCAGATAGTAGGTGCCGCGTCCGTGGCTTCCCTCGTTGCTGGTCATCGAGCGGACCAGGGCCACCTGGCGGGCCTGCTCGGCGAGTTGAGGGAAATGCTCTGAAAGCGAGAGACCCGCGGCGGCGGTCGGGATGGCCTTGAAAGGGCCGCCCGTGCGGGCCCCGGGTTTGGGATCGAACGTGTCGATGTGACTGGGTCCTCCGGCCAGCCAGAGCACGATCAGGGAGTGTGCCTTTGCCGGCGGCGCGCCTGCGAACGCGCTTCGGACCAGAGCGTCCGGCAACAACGCGCCCACGATCCCTGCCAGCCCCAGCTTCAGGACGCCGCGTCGTCCCAATCGGCAATCGAGGCACCCACTTTCCTTTCGAGACATGGTGTCCTCCTGAGAGATTTGGCTTCGGGCCTGTCTTTGGCTGCGGCTGGCGACCTGCCGCGTCTAGTGGTTCACGAGGAACTCGGCGCTGGTCACCATCGACCAGAGCAGATCGGACCACCCCTGAGGTTTTCCGCGCAAGGGACGGCCGGCCTGGGTGGCTCCGCTGGCGTCCAGGTACTGCGTGGCAGCCAGCGACTCCTCGGGGGTCGGGCTGCGAGCGAAGGCCGCCAGGTAGAGGTGGGCGATGCCGGCCGCGGCCGCACCCGCGTGGAACGCAGCCTCGATGGCTTGGCGGACCGTCCCCGTCGGACCGGCCGCCAGCGAGCGGTGCAGCGCCGGCGCGTTCAGCAGGAAGAGGGCCTGCGTCAGCGAGCCATGAAACTGCTCGTCCTCCTCGCCGCTGTCGTTCTCGAAGACCTTTGCAAAACGGTCCATCATCCGGGAGCGCATCACTTCGATGTTCTCGCCACCCTTGGCTCGCAGCGCCTCCTCGGCCCCGGTGGCGGCCAGGAGCGAGGTGAAGAGCTGTTCGGGCTCCATGGGACGGGTCGATCCGTGGGCGAACTCCGCTCGGTCCTTCGCGTTCTTCGTCGATGGCGCGATGGAGCGCTGGTAGACGGAAGTCGAGGCGATCAGGCGAAGCAAGCCCTTGAAGTCGCAGCCGCTCTCGACAAAGTGGGCAGCGAGCCGATCCAGCAGGAGAGCGTGGGTCTTCTCGGCCGGGGCTGCCACGTTGTCCACGGGCTCGATGAGGCCCCGCCCGAGGAGCACCGACCAGACGCGGTTGACGAGAGCGCGGGCGAAGTAGGGATTCTTCTTGTCCGTCATCCAGGCGGCAAGCTCCTCGCGGCGGTTAACGAACGGATCGGGCCAGGTTGGCGCGGTTCCGTCCAGGAAACGAGGATGGACCTCCTCGCCCGCCGGACGCTTGCTCTTGTCGCCCGGAGGCGCCTTGAGATCGGGGATGACTGCCTCTCCACGCGGCCTGTCGACGACGACGAAGGTGCGGGCCTTTTCCGGTGGCTTGCCCTTGTTCATCAGCGCCATCTCTGCGGCCAGGGCGTCGGGCTTCAGCGATGGCTCGGGCAGTTGGGAGGCCAGCTGCTCCAGCACGCGGGCGCGGCGTTGTTGTTTGCGCGGATCGCGTCCCTCCTTCTGGGCCGCAAAGAGCGCCTCGTCGAACTTCCCTGCGCGCAAGGCGGCCAGGCCGTCCAGGGGCACGGGGACGTCCTTGACGCGCGCGAAGAAGGCGTGGAGGCCGTAGAAGTCCTTGCGTTTCCACTTCTCGAACGGATGGTCGTGGCACTGGGCACACTGGATCTGAACTCCCAGAAATCGTTTGGCCATGTGTCCGGTGAGCGCCTCGGGGCTTTCGCGGAATTGGGCGACGTAGCTCCCTTCCGGGTTCTCGTGGACGGAGCCCTGGCCGGCGATGAGCTTGCGCACGAGTCGATCGTAGGGAAGATTCGAGTTGAGTGATTGGGCAAGCCACAACTCGAACGGGTGAATCAGCCGGCGATTCTTGGCCACGTCCGAGTTCTCCAGCAGCAGGTTCTTGAAGCGGTTGCCCCACGCCTGCCCGAACCGAGGATCCGAAAGAAGTCGGTCGATGAGTCGGCTCCTTTTGGCCGGATCGCGCTCGGCCTCGAAAGCCGGCACGTCCTCCGGAGACGGGACGACGCCGACGAGATCGAGCCACGCGCGGCGCAGGAAGACGGCATCGGCGACGGTGGCGGAGGGCGTGACACCCTGGGAGCTCCAGCGAGCCTGGAAGTACCGCTCGATGTCCTGAGGTGTCACGGCCCAGGCGTTGGCGGCCAGGGCCGCCGCCAGGGCGAGGATACGGGTCTTCACGAGCATCGCCTCCTGCACCGGGCCTCTTACTGCGTGACTCCCATAACCAAACAGAGCCCGGCCTGCGGGGATGAATCTTGGGCCATCGTGTTGCGGGAGGATGGCGGCACGGTGGAAATCGCGTGAAGAACGCGCAGACGAAGCCACGGCCGACGGCAGCCGGCCTGGGGCCGGACGGAAAGCGGCATGGCGGCGAAGGCATGAAATCCCTCAGGTTCCTTTTCAGAAGCGAACTCTCGGCCATGCACCGCGCCGGCGAGCGACCGGTTTTAGAGGCAGCTTTCGCCTCCCAACCCATGACGGCGGCCTGAAAATGTCAAGACATAAAAGTGAAAAAAATCTGAAAAATTGTTTTGACCAGTTGAATCAAGGCAAGATATCCTGAGTAGTTGCCCGCCGAATACAACACAGCCCCCGGGGGGGCAAATCGGGCTTCTCGATCCGTCGATAAAGATCCCTCAAGATCCAGCATCTAGAGCCGACACTCAGAGCCGGGGCTTCAGGCACATTCTTCCATTCCGGAAGGAGCTTAAATGACCATCCACCATCCCGACGTGATTCTGCCTCGCAAACTGCCGATCCAGTCGCAGGCCGGCCGAGCGCAAAAGCCGCGCAAGAAGGGGCGCTCAGCCGTTCGCGGCCTCCCCTTCGGACGCCGTTTCACCCGAAGCGGCCAACATCCTTTCGACGAGATCCAGTGGGAAAAGCGCAACGCCACCATCTCCAACGAACGAGGCGAATCGGTTTTCCAGCAGAAGGACGTGGAGGTGCCCGCGGCCTGGAGCCAGATGGCCACCAACGTGGTCGTCAGCAAGTACTTCCGCGGCGCCCTCGACACGCCTTCCCGCGAGAACAGCGTCAAGACGCTGATCGGCCGCGTCGTCGGGACCATCGCCAAGTGGGCCGAGGAGATGTCCTTCTTCGCAAGCCACCAGGACCTCGAGGCCTTCAGCGACGAGCTCACCTACCTGCTCG
This sequence comes from Candidatus Wallbacteria bacterium, assembly GCA_016199905.1. GTDB lineage: Bacteria > Muiribacteriota > UBA6191 > JACPRK01 > JACPRK01 > JACPRK01. The sequence goes on along the minus strand of JACQFU010000505.1, from coordinate 2,345 downwards.
TCAATCAGTACGCATCCTTCAATAGCCCTGTCTGGTTCAACGTCGGAATCGAGCCCAAGCCCCAGTGCAGCGCCTGCTTCATCAACTCCGTCGGCGACACGATGGAGTCCATCCTCGGACTGGCCAAGACCGAAGGAATGCTCTTCAAGCACGGCTCCGGAACGGGCTCCAACCTTTCCAGCATCCGCTCCAGCTTCGAGAGGCTGGCTGGCGGCGGCCAGGCCAGCGGACCGGTCAGCTTCATGAAGGGCTTCGATGCCTTTGCCGGCGTGATCAAGAGCGGCGGCAAGACCCGCCGCGCGGCCAAGATGGTCATCCTCGACGCCGACCACCCCGACATCGAGCAGTTCATCCTCTGCAAGGCCGAAGAGGAAAAGAAGGCCTGGGCCTTGATCGACGCCGGCTACAACGGCGCCATCGACGGGCCCGCCTACGGCAGCATCTTCTTCCAGAACTCCAACAACAGCGTCCGGGTCGACGATGACTTCATGCAAGCCCTCGAGCACGACGGAGACTGGACGACCCGGGCCGTGACCGACGGGACTCCGATCCGCACCTTCAAGGCCCGCGAGCTGATCCACAAGATGGCCGAGGCGGCTCACGTTTGCGGCGATCCCGGCATCCAGTACGACACCAACATCAACGCCTGGCACACCTGCCCCACCAGCGGCCGCATCAACGCCAGCAACCCGTGCAGCGAGTACATGTTCCTCGACGACACGGCCTGCAACCTGGCCAGTCTCAACTTGATGAAGTTCGTCGACGCCCAGGGCGAGTTCGACCCCGAGGCCTTCGGCTACGCCGTCAAGACCGTCTTCACGGCGATGGAGATCCTCGTCGGAAACGCCAGCTACCCGACGCCCGCCATCGAGCGCAACAGCCACTTGTTCCGTCCCCTCGGCATCGGCTACGCCAACCTGGGCGCGCTGCTGATGGAGCGTGGGCTGCCCTACGACAGCGACGCCGGACGCAACTACGCCGCCGCCATCACAGCCGTGATGACCGGCGAGTCCTACGCCCAGAGCGCCCGGATCGCAGCCCACCACGGCACCTTCGAGGGCTACGCCGCCAACCGCGACCCGATGCTCGGCGTCATCGCCAAACACAAGAATGCCGTCAATCGCATCGACCCGGCCCACGTGCCGCAGCCTCTCCTCAACGCTGCTCGGCAAAGCTGGGACGAGGCCTTCACGCTCGGCCAGCAGTACGGCTACCGCAACTCGCAGGCGTCCGTGCTCGCCCCCACAGGCACCATCGGATTCATGATGGACTGCGACACCACAGGCGTGGAGCCCGACATCGCGTTGGTGAAATACAAGCGACTGGTCGGGGGCGGGATGCTGAAGATCGTGAACAACACGGTGCCGGACGCGCTGAGGCGACTCGGCTACGGCGAAAAGCAGAACAAGGACATCATGAACTACCTGGAGGAGAACGAGACCATCGAAGGCGCGCCTCACCTGAAGACGCAGCACTTGCCGGTCTTCGACTGCGCCTTCAAGCCGCTCCGCGGAAGCCGTTCCATCCACTACCGCGGCCACCTGCGAATGATGTCGGCCGTCCAGCCCTTCCTCTCCGGAGCGATCTCCAAGACCATCAACATGCCCGCCGACAGCACCGTCGACGAAATCCAGAAGGTCTACATCGAGGGCTGGAAGATGGGCCTCAAGGCGATCGCGATCTACCGCGACGGCTGCAAACGCACCCAGCCCCTCAACACCGGCAAGGAGTCGGCCCCGGCCGCCCAGGCCGCCAAACCCTACCGGAGGCGATTACCCGACGAGAGGCGCGCCATCACGCACCACTTCGAAGTGGAAGGCCACGAGGGGTACATCACCGTCGGCATCCACGAGGACGGCACCCCGGGCGAGATCTTCCTCAAGATGGCCAAGGAAGGCAGTACGATCAGCGGCTTGATGGACAACTTCGCCACCTCGGTGTCGATGGCGCTGCAGTACGGTGTCCCCCTGGCCGTTCTGGTCGACAAGTTCAGCCACACGCGCTTCGAGCCCAGCGGGATGACTCGCAACCCGAACATCCCGTTTGCGAAGTCGGTGACGGACTACGTCTTCCGATGGCTGGCCAGCAAGCTGCTTTCCCCCGACGAGCAACACGCTGTGGGCGTCGTCCACGCCAAGGCTGTCGAAGAGACCGCCGCTCAGTCGGAGACGGACTCTCCCGCGGCAAACTCGAAAGTGCAGCCGCACGGCCACGGCAGCGTCCGCACAGGCATCACGTTCCAGTCGCAGGAGGACGCGCCCTCGTGCGCGGACTGCGGAAGCATCCTGGTCCGCAACGCCTCCTGCTACAAATGCCTGAACTGCGGTTCGACGGCGGGCTGTTCT
>JACQFU010000525.1 GCA_016199905.1 Candidatus Wallbacteria bacterium | reverse complement strand
GCGATGCGCAGGCTCAATCCCGGTACCAGCACCGTGTTCTGGGCTCCTCTGGGGCCGCTGCCGGCAGCGGCGCCCGCTCGAGCGCCGGCGCGGCTGCGCCTGACGGCGCGCTTGCCGGCGGCGCCCATCCGGCTCTGGACTCCCCCGGGCGGCAACTCGAAGGCGCTGGGGTTCCGTCTCGACGCCGGCGAGACCACCGGGCGCGGCCTGGAGCGTTGCCTTCGCACGCGTTCTTGCGCCCTGGTCTGCAGGCCCGGATTGCCCGGCGAGCCGTTGCAGCGCGAACAATCGCTGCTGCTGGTGCCTGTTGGACAGGCGTCGTCCGGGGAGCCCATCGCAGGCGTGCTGGGCATCGTGATGTGGGTGCCGGCGATGCTTTCGGGCGCCGACTCTCCGGCCGCCGGTTCGCAACTCCACTTCCTTCTGATGGAGGCCGGAGGCGACCTACCGCGAGACGTGGTCTGGAGCGGCCAGCCGTCCTTGGGCGACGCCGGGGAAGGGGATGGGCACGCGTCTACGGCCGGGCTCAACGAGTGGCGGTGGCGGAACTTTCTCGCCGTCGGCGGGCAGCTCCTGGAACTTCAGTGCTGGGCGGGCGCGGGCGGGCTCGACCCGGAGCGGGAAATGCAACTCTGGGTCGACTCGCTCTGGTGCCTGGCGCTCACCGCCGTGCTGGGGGCCGTACTGCTGGTCTCCACAGGCAGGCGGGCCGCGGCTGCGGTCGCGAGGTCCGCTTGAACGAGTCGCGGCGCATCCTGCTGCTCGGCCTGATCATGGCCGCCATCCTGATGGCGGTCCTGGCCGTGACCTTCGACATCCTCTACGAGACAGCCTTTCGCGCCAGCGAATCGCGCCTGGTCGAGCTGGTGCAATTGCACGCGCGGACCATCGAGTCGATTGCGGGATTCGACATCAAGTGGGTGGGCGACTTCCCCGGCGGCCCGGCGGCTGCGACGCTGGATCAAGTCCTGGACGCGCACCGCAAGTACGAGGCGCTGGGCCTCACGGGCGATCTGATCGTGGGCCGCAAGAAGGGAGACGGTCTGGAGTTCCTGGTGCAGTCGGCGCGCTCGGGGCAAAGCCCGGTCTCGGGGTGGTCCGAGCCGCTGGCGCGCGCTCTGGAGGGGCTCTCGGGGACCCTCGTCGGTCGCGACGCGCGTGGGGTCGAGGTGCTCGCCGCCTACGAACCGATCACGAGCCTGGGGCTGGGTCTGGTCGCCAAGCTCGACATGAGCGAGATCCGCACGCCGTTTTACCAGGCGGCGCGCGTCGCCGCGGGTTTCGCGTTACTGGCCATTGCCGCAGGCGTGGCGCTTTTCTTTCGCGTCACGTCGCCGATCTTGCGGCGCATCCAGCAGAGCGAACAGCTCGTCAAGAGCGTCGTGGAGAACCTGGTCGACGGAGTTTTGGTGCGCAACGCCGCCGGCAAGCTGGTCTATGCGAACGAACGACTCGCCGCGATGCTCGGCACGACGCGCGAAGAGCTGGTCGCGCGGTCGCTCGCGGAACTGGAGTGCCGCCACTTTGTCGCGGGTCCTCTCGGCCCGCCGCGTCCGGCCCGGGCCACGATGCTCCCGGTGGAGCACGCCGTTCGGCGGCTGGGAGGCGAGAGTTTCCCGGCCGAGGTGAGCCAGGCGAGGCTCGGCGAAGGGGAAGGCGCGCTGTCGCTCGTGCAGTTGCGCGACATCACCGAACGCAAGCAGAACGAGGAAGCGCTGGCGCGACAGGCCGAGGAAATTCGCCGCGCGCGCGACGAGCTGGAGCTGCGTGTGCGCGAGCGGACGGCACAGCTGGAAGCGCTCAACGTCGATCTCGCCCAGGCGCGAGACGCCGCCGACGACGCCAACCGCGCCAAGGGAGACTTCCTGGCCAACATGAGTCACGAGATCCGCACGCCGATGAACGCGGTCATCGGGTTGTCGCACCTGGCGTTGAAGACCCAGCTCGACGATCGCCAGCGCGACTACCTCTCGAAGGTCCACTCCTCCGCCCAGACGTTGCTCGGCATCATCAACGACATCCTCGACTTCTCGAAGATCGAGGCGGGCAAGCTCGATCTGGAAGCGATCGATTTCTTTCTCGACGACGTGCTCCAGCAGCTGATCGACTTTGTCAGCGTGCGGGCGAGCGAGAAGCAGATCGAGCTGCTCGTTCAGCGGGCCGCGGGCCTGCCGGAGGCCCTCGTGGGCGACCCGCCGAGGCTCAAGCAGGTGCTGCTGAATCTGGTCGGCAATGCCCTGAAGTTCACGGACAAAGGCGACGCGATCGTCGGCATCGCCGTCGAAGGCAGCGACGAGAACGGCGTGACGCTGCGGTTCTCGGTTAGCGACACCGGCATCGGGATGACGCCGGAGCAAATGACACGCCTCTTCCAGTCCTTCTCGCAGGCCGATACGTCCACGACTCGCAAGTATGGCGGCACGGGCCTGGGGCTGGCGATCAGCCAGCGACTGGTCGGGCTGATGGGCGGCTCGATTGGCGTGAAGAGCGAGGCCGGCCGTGGAACGACGTTCACGTTCGCGTTGCGGTTCGGCGTGGGCACGAAGACGCACGCTCCGCGGACCGTCCCGAATCTGTCTGAGCTGCCTGTGCTGATCGTGGACGACAACGCGGCCGCGCGCGCGATCTTCGCAGAGATGCTGCTGGAGCTGGGCTGTCCGGTCGGCACGGCGCACAGCGGCGAGGAGGCGTTGGACGCGATCGCAAAGGCCGCCGTGGCCGATGGCCGGCCGTTCAGCCTGGTGCTGCTGGACTGGAAGATGCCCGGGATGGACGGGCTCGAAACCGCCCGCCGGGTCCGCGCGTTGCCTCCGCCGGCCAACGAGACGCGGCTCGTCATGATCACCAACGACGATTCCTCGGAGCTGCGCTCGGCCCTCAAGGGTCTTGGCGTGCAGGGCGTGCTGTCGAAGCCCGTCAGTCCGTCGACGCTTCTGGACACGTTGATGAAGACGATCTTCCCGGGCGACGCCCAGGCGGAGGCGCGAACGCGACAGCAGCCCGTCGAGGAGCGCCGGTTCCGGGGCGAGCACATCCTGCTCGTCGAGGACAACGAGATCAACCAGCAGGTGGCGCGAGAGCTTCTGGAGCTGGCGGGCCTGAGCGTCCGCATCGCGGAGCACGGCCAGGCTGCGCTGGAGGCATTGGCTCAGGAGCCGTTTGGGCTGGTTCTGCTGGACATGCAGATGCCTGTGATGGACGGGTACGCGGCGGCGCAGGCGATCCGGCTCCAGGAACGGTATGCCGCGATGCCGATCATCGCGATGACGGCCCACGCCACGAGGGAGGAGCGGGAGAAGTGCCTGGCCCTGGGAATGAACGACCACGTCTCCAAGCCGATCGAACCCCAGGTGCTGTACGAAACGCTTGCTCGGCATCTGTACGGCTCAAAGGATGCGGCGGCTCCTCCGGATGAGCCGGGTCCTGCTGTGGTCGCCGAGTCCGCGGGGCCGCCGGCTCGCGCCGTCGACGTCGAGGCGGGACTGAGGCGCGTTGGGGGGAATCGGCAGCTCTACACAAAGCTGGCCACCAGATTCCGGAAGGAGTTCTCGACAGCCGGGCGAGAGATCGAAAGGCTGCTGGCGGGCGGCGACCGCGAGAGCGCGGGCCGGGCGGCTCACACGTTGCGCGGCGTGGCGGGGAACCTGGGCGCCGTCGAGGTCTTCGATCGGGCGCGCGCGGTCGAGCAAGCATTGAAGGAGGGCCGGCTCGAGACCGCCCTCGCCGGGCTGGGCCCCCTCGACGAGTCGCTGGCTGCGGCAGCCGTGGCCCTGGCAGAGTTCCGGGAGCCAGACGAGAGCCCGCCCCCGGTCTTGGCGTCTCCGGCCGGGGGGGACCCGATCCGTCTGCGGCCGCTCGTGAAGCGCTTGGTGGCGCTGCTCGACGACGGCGATGTCTCGGCCCGGGAGACGCTGGCAGCCCTGCGCGCGGCCGCCCCGGCGTGCGCAGAGGCGCTCGGCGCCATAAAGGGACATCTGGACTGTTACGAGTTCGAGCCGGCGGCGCAAAAGGCGCGCGAGCTGGAGAGCTCGCTCGGGCCGGATGCCTGAGGCGAGCAGGGAGCCCGGATGTCGGTCAAACCGAGAATACTCATCGTCGACGACGAACCGTCCAACATCGACGTGCTCCTTTCGGTTTTCGGAGAGGGCTATCAGGTGATCGTCGCGAGGAACGGCGAGCAGGGACTCGCGCGGGCCGCCGGCGACAAGCCGCCCGACATCGTGCTGCTGGACGTGCAGATGCCGGGTCTTTCCGGCTACGAAGTCTGCCGCCGGCTGAAGGCCGCCGAGGAAACCCGAAGCAATGATGTTG
>JACQFU010000020.1 GCA_016199905.1 Candidatus Wallbacteria bacterium | reverse complement strand
GGGGTCCAGGGGGCCTTCGGCCCCCGGAGTCGGATTTTTCATGAAGAGGTACACCGGTCTCTTCGAGCGGATTGCCACGCCCGCAAATGTGCTGGAGGCGTTCTACGAGGCCCGCAAGGGCAAGCGGTATCGGCGCGAAGCCGATCGCTTTCACGCCCGGCTCGAGGAGAACGTGCTGGAACTTTCCGAGGAGCTGCAAAGTGGCGCCTATCGGCCCAGCGGTTACCGATCTTTCCACGTCCACGAGCCGAAGACCCGTCTTGTGTCGGCCGCTCCCTTTCGAGATCGAGTGGTCCATCACGCGATCTGCCGGGTAGTGGAACCGATCTTCGAGACCAAGTTCATCCACGACACCTACGCTTGCCGAGTCGGCAAGGGTCAGCACCGGGCCCTGGATCGGTTCACTTATTTCGCCCGTCGACATGCCTGGGTGATGAAGCTGGATGTCAGGAAATTTTTCCCGAGCGTGGATATCGAAAAAGTGAAGGAGCTCGTGTCACGGACTCTCGTTGATACGAGTCTGATGGCGTTGTTGGGACGAATCCTGGACTCGGGGTCCAAGGTCTGGGCTGGCTGCCCGGAGCCGGTCTGGTTTCCAGGCGACGGTCTCTGGACACCCATCGAGCGAGCCTGCGGCCTACCCATCGGTAACCTGACGAGTCAACTGTTGGCGAATGTCTACCTCTCGCCGCTGGATCATTACGTCAAGCGGGAACTTCACTGCCAGGCTTACCTGCGCTACATGGACGATCTCGTGTTCTTTGCAGACTCTCGCGCGACTCTCGTCGGTTGGCGGCGGGAGGTCCTTCGCTTTCTCGAGGGGTGGCGTCTGAGGGTACATCCCTCCAAGTGTTACCTTGGCCGGGTGGAGCAAGGGACACCGTACTTGGGGTTTCGGGTGTTTCCGGGGCATCGCCTCGTGCTGGGGGCCGGAGTTCGCCGCGCGACCCGCCGCCTCGGTCGGTTGGGGGAGCGGTACGCTCGCGGCGAAGCGGGTGTGAGTCAGGTTCGGCAGTGCGTCGCGGGTTGGCGGGGGCACGTGAAGCATGCCGACAGCTTCGGTCTGCGCGAGTCGGTACTGAGGAAGCTTGTGTTCACGCGGCCTGCGGCGGAGGCTTTGCCTTCGTGACGAGAGAACCTTCAGTCGCACAGGAAGAGCCTCCGCTTTTCACGAAGAGCTACGACCTGCTGCTGTGGATGATGGCCGAGAGCACGCGGTTCCCGGAGCTCCACAGAGGTGCGCTCGTTCCTCGGTTGCAGGCCACCGCCCTCGAAATGGTCCTGCTGATCGCCGGCGCCCGCTACCGTGTACGAGAGCGAGCCTCGGTTCTGGAGCGGGCTGATCGCCGGGTGGACGAGTTGCGAGTCCTCTTGCGCGTTTCGAAGGATCTGCGCCTGCTCAACCAGGCGAAGTACCTGGACGCTGCGGCGCGGCTTCGAGAGATTGGGAAGATGATTGGAGGATGGAAGAAGGTGCCCCAGGGAACCGGGTAATCGACGCCTGCTCCGGGGCGGCGCGTGGAACAACAACGACAACAACCTGCGCGCGGCCAACCGCAACAACAACGAACCGAGCAATCGTAACAACATCATCGGCGTGCGGGTTTCGCGGTAGCGTCCAGGAGTCCCACCGGTTTTGTTCCGGATCGCCAGCCGGCGCGCCTTCACGGAGGCATGCCCCGTGCCATCGGAACTCCAGCCCGGTTAGCCCGGCCGGACCACCGGCCGAATACAAAAAAGCCCACCCGGCCCTGGGGGCGCCTGTCCCCGGCCCGGGCGGGCACCCGCGCCTACTTTCACGGCCCCGGACCCAGGACGCTACAAGCTGGGACTGACGGCCAGCAATGGCGTGCCGGCATCTTCCTCCTCCATGGTCTCCATCGGCGTGTCACTCCCGGACCGAGATGCCGGTGGATGCTACACTGAGGCCGCAGTACGCCCCGACGGCCCGGCAGGTCCGGGACGGCCGAGGTCGGTAGGCTGGAGTGGATGGGATGCCGGATCACGACCACAGCTACAAGCTCTTGTTCTCGGAGCCGGCCCTGGTGGCCGACTTGCTGCGAGGCTTCGTCCGGGAGCCCTGGGTCGAAGAGCTGGACCTGTCCAGCCTGGAACGGCGAGCGGGCTCCTACGTCGCTGACGATCTGCGCGAGCGGGAGGACGACCTCGTCTGGCGAGTCCGCTTTCGTGACGGCTGGCTCTACCTGTACCTGCTGCTCGAGTTCCAGTCGACGATCGACCCTTTCATGGCGGTCCGCATCATGGTGTACGTGGGGCTGCTGTACCAGGACTTGATTCGGACCGACGGCCTGATGGCGGGGAGTCGCCTTCCCCCGGTTCTACCGGTCGTGCTCTACAACGGCGCGCGCCGCTGGGATGCGGCCCGGAACGTCGGTGAACTTCTGGCCGAGGTGCCCGATGGCCTGGCGCGGCTCGCGCCTCGAGTGAGCTATCTGTTGCTGGATGAGGGTACGTTTTCCGTGGCCGAACTGGCGGTGACCCGGAACCTGGCGGCGGCGCTGTTTCGGTTGGAGAACAGCCGAACGCCCGCCGATGCGGCGGCAGTCGTGGAGTGTCTGATCGAGTGGCTGTCGTCGCCCGAGCAGGCAGGGTTGCGCCGAGCGTTCACCGTCTGGCTCACCCGGGTCCTGGTCCCGGGCAAGCTCGGCGGCAGTCCGGTCGAATCCGTGCATGAATTGGAGGAGGTAAGGAGCATGCTTGCAACACGAGTAAAAGAGTGGACAGCGCAATGGCGCGAGGAGGGGCTCGAGGCAGGACGCCAGGAGGGGCGCCAGGAGGGGCGCCAGGAGGGGCGCCAGGAGGGGCGCCAGGAGGGGCGCCAGGAGGGGCGCCAGGAGGGGCGCCAGGAGGGGCGCCAGGAGGGGCGCCAGGAAGGAAGTGCCGCCGTTCTGATCGGGCTGCTCGAGGCCAAGTTCGGGCCTGCCTCGGAGGCGACGCGCCAGCTCGTCGAGGCAGCCAGCGAGCGTCAGATCCTCAACTGGGGTCGCCGGCTGCTCAGTGCGGAGAACCCGGAGGCAGTGTTCGCTCCGCCGGACGAGCCATCCCCGTGATGAGGTCGAACGGATTCGGCGGCAGCACGAGCACGCCGACCACAGTGGCCACCTGGGCGTGGTAGGCGTTGGTGGCCTCCCCACTGGTGTCCGCGTAACCGAGCGACAGGAAAGGGACTCCGAAACCCTCGGCCGGTTCGTCTAGCTGGGAGATTACGTTCGTCGGATTGACGAGCCCGCCAGCCCGCAGCCCACCCCGAAGCCCGGCTAGCGCGCTGCGCCCCCCCTGTCGGCACGCTGTTGCAAGAGCTGGACGGCCCGGTTGAGTGTGTCGAACACGAGGAACAGGATTCCGGCCGTGACGAAAGTCCCGCCAACCACGACCAGCCACCAACTGACGTTGATGTGGAAAGTCGTCACGTACTGCCAGATGGTCTCGACGTTGAGGGAAATGCCGAACGCCACCAGCGAAGCCCCGAGCGGCAACAGGTTGGCGATCAGGTAGCGCCGGATGGCCGTCTCCAGGGGCAAGGGTCCTCTCGGCGGGCTGTCGTTGGCCAGGTCCATCAGTTGCTGCGCGAGGTACCCGACGCAGATCATGTCGAGGCCGCAGACGCTCAAGACGAACACGGTGATCAGCCGATACTGCATCCATTGCGGGAGATCGCCCGCCCGGGACCAGAGCAGGATCGGGGGCATAGGACGGATAAACCCCGCATTTGGCCGTGAGGGGTGGGGCTCGGCAGGCGGACGGTGGCCCCATCGGCATCGGCAAGCTGCTCGAAGAGGCTCTCGGTGCAGGTAGGGAACCCGAGAGACTTGGCCTGGGAGGCTTTTGGTGTCCCTGGACTGATGGCCAGGCAGCGCCAAGCGGCCGCCTGGGCGGTTTCTCAGGCCACCGAGGCCTGGCCAAAGAGGTCTTCGGCTAATCGGGGAGGCTGGGCAAGCGGGGGGTCTGTGGGCAGTCCGACCGAGCCGAGAATCTTGCGGATCGCCTCCGACGAAGTGATCCATGCGATCCGGCGCACGTTCGAGGAGCCACATCGACCGCACTCGAAGACGTTTGTCGCCTCCTCCCCGGAAAATTGGCAGTTCTCATTCCTCCGGGGTCGTGGAGCGCGCAACGGCGCAAGCCGCCACGACGCCGATCGGCTTCGTAACTACGCGGACCGATTCGAATTCCGATGGTCCGACGTGGCGGAGTCCTGAGCTCGGGCGGGGTCTTTGCGCAAAATCATCAAGAGTAAATCGCACCTCTTCCGGAGTGCGCGCGCCTTGGGAGCGTGACAGTGTCAGTTCAAATCTGACCCGGGGGACCATTTCACTCTCAGGCCCATCGCTCGATCGGCAGAGCAGCTGCCTCCCCGGAGGAAACTGTCGGGACGCTCTCAGCCGTGTCGTCCAATCGGCGGAACACCTGCTCGTTGAGCGGGAGACACGGGTCCGAGGCCTATCGTGGCTGCCAAAGGCACGATGCGACCTTGGGGGGCGGCGACGTGCTAGAGTCGCTCGTATCGGGCGGCTTCCAACCATGATGAAAGGACCGACCACAACTTCGACTCTGAAGGTCGCCGCCGGCCTGCCACTCCCCACAACGCATCCGAGCATTGCCTGGCCCCGGGTCTACCAGCTCGAAGGGCCCGAGGACTTGGACGATGCTATGCCTTGCGCCGGTACGGCAGCTTTGGCCACTGAACCGAAAGCGATGGCGGGGATGGAGCAGCGCCCGAGGGAGTACGTCCCGGAGTGCAGGCCTCGCGAGGGTTTTTTCGCGAGGGAGTAGCCCACAACCAGCGGCCTTCGACAAGGCAGGGGGATGGCACGAGTGAGCGGCGAGAACGAGGGCAGCGGCGCCTTTGAACCCGTCCGAAGTGCATTCGCACGCGGTGCCATCGCGGAGGCCTACGCCCTCCTACGAGGACCGACGGGCACGCGAGCGACGACCGGCGCGGACTATCGGCTCGCCGCCGAGGTTTTCCGGGGCGCTGGACGGGACCGGCGCCGCGACGCGCTGGTCCGGCTCACGCGTGCACGTTTTCCCGAGCAACATGAAACACTGTTGAGCTGGATCTCGGTCCTGGCCAGCCACGGCTGGTTACTGGCCGCCGAGGAAACGGCCACGAAAGGCCTGGCGGCCAGCGAAGGGCCCGAAGCAGCCCGGTTCGAGGCCTCGCTCGGATCCGTCCGCGTCCAGCAGGGCCGGCTGGGTCCCGGGCTCACGCTCTGCGAACGGGCCGTGGATTGCCAGCCCGACGATCCTGTCGTTCGCTACGAGTTGGCTTGGGCGCACCTGATGTCCGCCCAGCCGGCTCGGGCCGTTGCGGAGTATCGGACCGTGCTCCAGGCCCGGCCCTCATGGGCGCGGGCACGCGTGCTCCTGGCCTACGCGCTGGAAAATCAGCAACGCTACGAGGAGGCGCTGCACGAGTTGAAGAGCGCGCCACCCGATTCAGCCGAGGATTGCCTGTCGTTGCTGTCGACGGGCCTGCTGCTGAGGGACCTGAAAAGGCTGGACGAGGCGGCGGCCGTGCTGGAGCGAATGCTGGAGCAATACCCGGATGCTGACCTCGCACTCACGGCCAGACACCTGCTGGCCGGCTCCCTACGAAACCTCGGGAATCGATCCGGACTCGGCGCTCTCCTGGCGCAAGACGACGAGCTGAAGTCGTACTGGTCGCCCGCCCTGACTGCCGGTCCGGCCCCCGAGCCCATCGCGGTTCCTCATAAGACTCAGCACTACAACGGATGCGATCCGACGTCGCTGGCAATGATCGCCGAGGGGCTACTGGGCGTTTCCCAGGCCCCATCCGATTTCGCGAAACTTCGCGCCCGCCCCGGAGCCGTCGTTGAGCCGCTGCTCGAAGTCCTCGAAGAGAAGCAGCTTGCGCACCGTTTTCTGGAGTCGTCGGCCCAATCCGTGGCCGCGTGCGTTCGAGCGGGTTTTCCCGTGCTGCTTTTGTCGCCGGGCGTGTTTTCTGGCCACGCCGTTGTCATCGTGGGTCACGACCCGGCTCTCGACGAGTTCTACGTTCGCGACCCGTCCGCGGGGATGCTGACGCGTCTTTCCGGGGATTTGGTCGCGGCGCTTTGGAAAACGGCGGGCTTCTGGGCGCTCGGCGTGGGCAAACGAGACTCGACAGAGGCATTGAGTCGTGTCGAGGTCGGCCCGGCACCGGAGGTCGGCCTGCTTCGGGACGTCCTCGAGCTCAGGAGAACGGGCCGCGCCGCCGAGGTCGAAGGGCTGCTCTCTCGTTGGTCCGACGCCCAACAAGAGACGGGTGTGGATCCGCTAGGGGTGCTGCAGGAGGCGTTGCCCCCCGGTCTGCGCTTGCAGGCCTATCGAAGGTTGGCGGCGCGGGGCCCCCGGAGTCTTGTGGAATGGTTCGTCACGGCGCGCATGTTGGTGGCGCAAGGCACTCTCCAGGAGGCGCTCGTACTGGTCGAGCACGAATCGGCCTGGCCCGATGCGCTGAGGCAGTTCCTGCGCGCGCATGCCGCCTGGCGGGCCGGGTACGCCCGACAGGCATTCCAGCACGCGTCCGTGGCCTTGCGGCGGTTGTCCAGGGAGCACGACGCGTGGGTTCTGGCAGCGCAGACGGCGCTCTCGGCGGATAACCCCTCCGAGGCCTCGAGGGCCGCCGGCATCGCCCGGGAGTGGGGCGGGCTCGACACGCTCGCGGTGGACCTGGAGTGCGAGGCATTGGTGCGCCTGCAGCGAGGAGAGGAAGCCGTCGCCCTCGCCCGGCAAACCACGCGCGAGAAGGATGGACGGCGGCAAGCCGCGGCCTGGTCGGTGCGAGCGCGCGTTGCTCAGCGTATCGGAGCAGGTCGCGAGGCCTGGCGCTGTCTGCGCATTGCGATGTCGTTGGCGGATACGTTGGAAGACGAGCCCTTCGTGCATGCGGCCCGCCACGCGCAGGAGCAGGGCTACTTCGCGCTCGCCTCCGCCATTGTGGGTGAGCTGCGTTCGCGGCCCGGCTACGAGCCCTCGCCCCGAATCGAGCTCCTCGCAGCAGAGCTGCTCCTCGACCAGGAGTGCCACCGCGAGGCCATCGAGGTGCTGGCAAATCTGGCGGCCACGAAAATCGTCCTCTTGCCGCAGGACGAGACCTGGAGAAGCCGGCTGCTGTTCCGGATGAGCGCCGAAGAAAGGGAGTGGACAGATGCACTGATTCATGCGCGTGCGGCCTACGCCGGCTGCGAACTGGAGGCGCAGGTCCGGCTGGCGGGGGCCCTGCTCGAGATAGGGTGCAACGGAGGAGACTCGCTTCCGGGGACGATCGACGATGGCCTCGGCCTGCTGCAGCGCGTGCTCGAGATCGAGCCGGAGGGCCACCGCCTGCGCGAACTCCCGGTCGAACGGCTCGACCCGGAGCTGCTGCCCCGAATCGAAAAGCTGATCGACGCCGCGCTCCAGCATTGGCCGTCCAACGCCGAGCTGCTGCTGGTCTTGGCCCGAATCCTGGGTGCCACCGACCGGCCCGGGCGGCAGCGCGAACTTCTGATCGCGATTCTGCTGGAAGAGCCGAAGAACGGTGAGGCTTGCGGCATGCTCGCCGACGTCTGCTATGCGCTCGGGCGTGTCGACGAGGCCCGGGCAGCCCAAGATCGTCTCTCCGAGTTGGGCCGCTGGAACCACCTCGCGCTGGCGCGTAACGCCTTGATGTTCGACAACGTTGACCTGGCCTTGCGTCACGCCGGCCTGGCGCTGCGAGAGCGGCCGCTGGACGAGGGGGTGGCGAAAATGGTCTTCGACTGGTGGCGGCGGCTGGGACACGCCGAGCGCGTCGAGCGTCACGCGCGGCAGGCCCGAGGCTGGCTCTGCGATGGCTTCTTGGCCGAGGTCGAGGCCCTGCGTCGAAAACACGAAGGAGCCGGCGCCGGCGGACGCACGACGGCCGAAGGCGAGGCGGCCCTTGCCGGGTGGCTTGCCGAGACGGTCGAGCTGCACCCCGATCGGTGGCTGCTGGCCAAGCTTTGGGCCGAGGCGAGCCGAGGCGAGATGCTCGAGCGCTGCCGGGACTTTCTGGCGCGGCGGACCGAAGGGCATCCGGAGCGGTTGGGGTTCCGGTTGCTCGGCGCCGAGATCCTTGCCAGGCTGGGAGACAAGCCGGGCGCGCTTCTGGCGCACGCCGCCCTCGAGCGCGTGACTCCGGCCTGGCAGGACAACTATGAGGCGGCGCTCTCGCTGCTCGGCGAGTCGGAGGCGGCCCTGTCGTTGGTGGAGAGGCTCGTGGGAAGCAACGCGGCCGAGAAGGAGTGGCGCGCCGGTGTGCTTGCGGCAACGCGGGCTCTGGAGCGATTGGAGAAGCCCGTCGCCGCGCAACGCCTGTTGGAGGACTACCTGGCCCGGGACCCGCAGTGGGCGCAGGGGCTGGCGAAGATATCCCACTTCTCGCCGCCGACGGGCAGCACACGGGTTCCGCTGGCCGACGCCAACACCGCCTACGGCCTCGAGCCCGAGAGCAGTCCCTGCCTCTGGGCGGTCCTGCTGCGCACGTCCGACGTGGATGCACGGCGAGCCATCCCCCTGGCAGAGAAGATGAAGCAGCTCCGCCCCAGCCCGGCGATCCTGACGGCGCTGGGCCAAGTCTATGCCCGCGCGGGCCGCCTGTGGTCGGCGCGAGCTGCCTATGACGAGGCGATCGAGGCCGATCCCGTGTGGATCTCTGCGGTTGACGAGCAGATCTACCTGGGGGCGGCGCCCGAGCGCGTCCTGGAGATCTTCGCGCCATTCGCCGAGTCCCAGTCCGGCGGAGAGCTGGACGGGGCTCTCGCGGAATGGCTGAGGGCTCACTGGTTTCTGCGAATCCCGGTTCCGTCGAAGGCCGAGTCCATGATTCGCCGCAGGCTCGAGCGTATGGCCGCGGGTGCCGGGGTCGCCCGCGACGATCGTCTCGTGTTGGAGGAAGGGCTACGTTCCATCTTGATCCGAAGCGGGCGAACGCTGGAGGCGATGCGGCGGGTCCCCTGGGCCGCGCCTTGGACGGCAGTGCTCTCGTTGTCTCACGTTCTCTTCGGGCGACCCGCCGAGACCGCCGCGGCTTCCCACCCACCGCCGCGCCGCGAAGGGCCGTTCTGGAACGCGATCGGTCGAGCAGCCCCTCCGCGGCCGGCGCCCGGCTGGCAACGTACGCTCGAGAGCCGGCCTCCTCGCCAGAGACCTGCTTTCCCGCGCCGCCGCCGCTCGCCGTGGAGGTGGGTGGAGAACGCGGTGAAAGTCGGCCAAGTCGGCGGGCTCGTTTGTCTGGTGGTGGGGTGCGGAGCCGGGATACTGTGGACCCTGGCCAACTCGTCGACGGCCTCTTCCGTCAGCCCCGGTGCGGGCCTGATCGGCTTCTTCGCGCTCCAGGCAATGCGAGGCTCCGGCAAGACGACACGCTCCCGGCGGGAAGCCGACGACTTCGACGACGGCTCGGTGCTCCCTCCCGTGGTCGTGGACGGCGCATCCGAGCTCGAGGAAGCCTTCCGGAACTGGCCGTCGGCGCGAGCGACGATCACGCGATCCGAAGCCCAGTACATGCGGCGCTCCGACGGTTCGATGTACCTGGAAGTATGCGTCCAATGGCGCTTCCGGGACCTCGAAGGGCGAGAGCACGCGGGCCGAACGGCGGAGAAGCAACTGCCCACTGAGCTGGCGCGGTATCTAGGCTCCACGGTGTCCAAGGGTGAGCGCCACTGTGTCCTCTACGAGGCGGCCCGTCCGCGCTGGAACGCCCTCTTTCTCGTATCGGACCTTACGGATGAACTGAGTTCCTATCGCGTGGACCCGGATGTTTACGGCCGATTCGTGCTCGCCCGCAAGGTGCTTCCCGCGGTCCTCGTGGCCGTCGTGGTGGCTGAAGTCCTCGCGGCCGCGCTCTGTCCCAAGCTTCGCCTGCCGCCACCGCTCCTTCCCGCGGTGATGGGGCTCGCCTCGGGCCTTGCGATGGCACTTGCGTGCAGGCGTTGGCCGGAGTTCCTGGTCTACGCAAACGGGCGTGCGCGACGCTCGGGCTGCGCCTTGTTCGTCGCCCTCGTGGCCGCACTGGGCGCGATGGCGGGGACACTTCTTGCGATCTGGTGAGCTCGGTAGGTTCCAGCCGTACTCCTGGAGGTCCGGCCCTCTTGCGAGCTCACATGGAAGCGGCAGGTCAAGTGGCCTTTCGCGAGGGCCGAATCCGGGGAGTCTGGCCTGCAATGAAGGTGGCGCCGTCGCCGGTTTCTGGCGCAAGGTCATCGAGAAAACCGAGGGCATCAAGGAAATGTGGGAGAAGTTCAAACAGGGGTTCTCGAACTAGCGATGCCCCTGCCGGACGGCCGAAACCCTACGGCGCCAGCGCCGTGCCCGCGGCCACGCGGCGCGACCCGGCCTGGGATCGCAGCTCCACCGGTGTCACCAGGATGGGACGCCCAGCCAGCGACACCGTGAACGCGGCGGCCGACTTCCAATGCCGGCCCTCCGACTCGCCTGCGACCTCCGAGACCTCGAGTACGGGCATTGCGCCTGCGGCCGGCGGCTTCCATTTCACGGACGCTGACGCCTTCTGAAGTCCGAGCAGGCTGCCCCGCACCGCGCGCAGCTCCCCCGTCGCACTCAGGGCATTGAGGGGGCCGCGGACCTGGCCGCGAAATCCCAGCTCCTGCATGTTCCAGACGAGCTCTCGTGCCGGGCCCATCAACGAGGCGACCTCCGCGTCCAGGCGCGGCAGCTCCACCGTGGCCAGGAGAAGGGGGTTGCCAGGCTCCCAGGGCGGCACCGTGACGGAGCCATGGACAGTGAAGGGGCGGGCGTTCACCAGCCCACCGATCCGCGCCCCGGTCAGCTTCATGTCGACCAGGTCCAGGTCCGCCTCGACCTGGGTTTCAAGAGTCGAAACGCCGCGGCCGAGTTTGCCCCCGAGAAGGCGCACCCCGGCCTTCAGGTGCGGCGCAGGCCAGCCGCCTGCCAGCGAGACCGACCACGAAAGGGCAGCCTCGCCGGGACGCGGCGGCTTTGGGAACTCGAGTCCGCAGAGATCGGACGCCAGCGTCAGCTCTCCCCGCCCCGACACCTCCAGGGCGCCACGCACACGCACCTTCGTGCCGCCGAAATCGAAAGCCGTCTCATCCAGCCGCAGCCGCCCGTCTTCGCAGGCGAGCACCAGGCCAGGCACGGAGGCCGACCACCGGGCGCCGGCGTGGCCCAGCCGGGCGTGAGGCAGCTCCAGCCGGCCGTAGTAGCCGGCGAGGACCCGGTCCTCGATGCGGCCCTGCAAGCTCAGCTTCGCTTCGCCCTCGACGCGCACCTTGCGCGCCGGCAACGGCAGCTCGAGCGGACCGGGGCTCGATGCCTCCGCCTCGAGCCTCATCGCGGCGCCGGCGCCGGGACTGAGGCGGCCCGTGACTCGCCACGGCGCTCCGAGCGCCCGTACCTGGGCCCTGAGCTCGCGCAGACCCGAGGGCAGGCCCAGCATCGTCAGCTCGAGGCCGCTGGCGATTGGTTCGTCGCGTTCCGGCGTGCGCACTTGAGTCGCCGTCAGAACCACGGTCGCGGGAAGACGGTCGGCGGGTTGGGAGGCCAGGGCAGCCAGGCAGGGCAGGGCGCCGGCGTCGAAGCTGCCATCGGCCAGGTGCAGCGAGGTCAGCCTCAGCGGCCGGCCCGCGAGCGTCCAGAACGCGGGTGTTGCCTTGGCCACGGCCACAGTGGCGACGGGTGTTCCCCCCACTGAAACAGTGACGCGCTGCGCCACGAGACCCCACGGGAACTCGTAGCTCGACTGGCCGATCTCGACGCGCGCGGCCAGAAGCGTACCCAGTGCGGCCTCGAGACGATGCCGGCTCCAGGCCGTGGGGGCGAGCAACCAAGGCGCCGCCACGGGCGCGGCAATGGCGACGAGAAAAACCGCCGTGAGCGCCCAGCCGAGTCGCCTGGGCCGCGTATGACGGGTCCGACTGCTGCGGCGCGCCTTTCGAAAGCGACGGGACAGTCGGGCGGCCACGTTGAGGCGCGGCCGGGAACGAGCCCTTGGCCGGTCAGTCAGTCGAACCCTCGGACGCCGTCGAATCGAGCTTGTCGCGGGCGAAGGAGGCGAAGTCGCCGTCGGGCTCGACCTCGGTGGCCCTTAGCCAGCTGTCGCGGGCCTCGGTCATCTGGCCGCGGATTTCGAAGCAGTTCACCAGCTCGAAGTAGGATTCGCTGTCGTCTTCGTCGAGCTTGAGCACGGCCTGGTAGGCCGCGATGGCCTTTTCGTACTCTCCGCCGACGGCAAAGATGTGGGCCAGGGAACGCTGGGCGTCCGGGTGATCGGGTTGCTTCTCGAGCGCCCGGTTCAGGTATCGAATCGCGGCCGCGTGATCGCCCCGGTTGTATTGCAACTCACCGAGCCTGTAGTCGACCTCCGCGACGTCGGAGCCCTTCTCGCGGGCCTTTCCGTAGGCGCGCTCTGCGTCCTCGAAGCGCTCGCAGTCGGACATCGCGTTGGCCAGCATCAGGTGCGCGTCGGCATCCTCGGGGGTCAGCTCGACGAGCTTCTCGAAATAGGTCACGGCCTGCGGAAAGTGTCCCTCGATGATCAGCTCGGTGGCAAAATTGTAGATCGCCTCCGGCGAGCTCGGGGTGCGCTCGACCTCCTCGAAGAGGTTGGAGAGGTTCGTGGTCGCGCGCTCGGGCCCGGTTTGGGCCATCTTGACGCGGATTTCGTCCTTGTCTTTCTTGGTCTGGGCCAGGTCGAGGGCGATCTGGAAGTGCTCGCGGGCCTGGGGATAGTTCTCTTCCTGGAGGAACTGGTCGCCCAGCTCCAGGTTCTTGTCGACGAGCAGCTTCCAGCAGTTTTCCAGCAGCTTCAGCGTCTCGTCGTGCTCCCGGCGATAAAGGCGGTCCAGCGCTTCCATCGCTTCTTGCAACTTCAGGTGCGACTCCTCGACTTGACCCTCCTCGAGCAGCCGATCGCCTTCGTTTTTCGCCTCGCTGAAAGTTTTCAACTGCTTTTCGAGCCAACTCATCTGCGGCATCCTCTCCGGACGCGCCCCGGACCTCTCCCGGTCCCGGACAGCGCACCGTGTCGAGCGGCCATGATTCGGACGCACGTCCAGCGGCCCGGCAACGCCACCCGGCCGCTGTTCGTTTCGAGGATAACACGCCCGCCTTCCGGGATCGACAGCCGGCCCCGAGTCTGCCAACTTCGTTGCTTCAGGGGCTGAGTCATGGTATCCTTCCTGGCCCGTTTCGACGGGCCACCAGGACGTTTCTGATGGAGATCATTCGCCAATTCATCGGGGGCACCTGGCGCGTTCCCGGGAGCGTCGTCGGCATCGGGACCTTCGACGGTGTCCATGTGGCGCACCAGGCTTTGCTCCGCACGGTCGTGGAGCGGTCGCGCACGCTGGGCGTGCCGTCCGTGGTTCTGACGTTCGATCCCCACCCGATGGAGGTGCTGAGGCCAGGCCACGCCGGTCGCCTGGTTTCGACGGAGCGCAAGCTGCTGGAGCTGGGCCGCGCCGGCCCCGACTTCGCCGTGCTCATCGCTTTCAGCCAGGAGTTCGCCCGCACGGAACCCGAGGCCTTTGTGGAGCAGGTGTTGCTCGAGAGGCTGGCCGCCCGTGAAATCGTGGTCGGCTTCAATTTCACGTTCGGCTATCGCGCGCGCGGCACTCCGACGCTGCTCGAAGCGCTGGGCGGGCGCCACGGCTTCGTGACGCACGTCATTCCGCCATACTCGCTCGAGGGAGAGCTGGTCTCCAGCTCGGCTATCCGGCAGATGCTGACAGAGGGGGACGTCGAGGGTGCCGCGCGGCTTCTGGGGCGTGCCTACACGCTGGAAGGCGAGGTCGTGCGCGGAGCCGGTCGAGGCCGCGAGCTGGGCTTCCCGACGGCCAACCTGCGGGCGCGGCCTGCCAACGCCGTCGTCCCGGGCCGAGGCGTCTATGCCGGCTCGGCTCATCTCGACGGAGAGCCGGCACGCCGTTGCGCGATCAACGTGGGTGTCTCGTCCACCTTCGGGGGGAGCCGGCAGAGGGTCGAAGTGCACCTGCTCGACTTCGAGGGCGATCTGCTCGGGAAGCGCCTTCGAGTTTCGTTCCGGAGACGATTGCGCGACGAGCGGCCCTTTGGTTCCGAGGCCGAGCTGGCCGAGCAGATCCGCGCCGACGTCCTGGCAAGCCGTAAGACGGCTCCCGGGCGCACGGCTCGCGATGAGCAAGCGTGAACGTCCTCGACCGCATAGCGCCGCTGAGGGAGAGGGTCGATCGCGAGCTGGAGGCCTTCCTGCCTGCGGGCGGCGAGCGACCCACGTCGGTCCACCGGGCGATGCGCTACTCCACGCTGGCCAAGGGGAAGCGGTTGCGCCCCGTGCTGGCCATCCTCACGGCCGAGCTGTTCGGTCAAACGGCCGAGCGCATCGCTCCGGTCGCCGGCGCCATAGAGCTGATTCACTCCTACAGTCTCATCCACGACGATTTGCCGTGCATGGACGACGACGACTTTCGCCGCGGGATGCCGACCTGCCACAAGGCCTTCGGCGAGGCCATCGCGGTGCTCGCCGGGGACGCGCTGCTCACCTGTGCTTTCGAGATGATCATCCAGAATGGAACTCAGGGCGGGTTTGGTCCGGGCGTGCTGCTGGAGGTCATCGGCGAGCTGTCGCGTGCCGCCGGCAGCCGCGGGATGATCGCCGGGCAGGTGGAGGACATCGAGTGCGAGGGGCAGGAGATCGATATCGGGCGCCTGGAGTACATCCACGCCCACAAGACGGGCAAGCTCTTCACCGCCAGCGTCCGGGCGGGCGCGCTTCTGGCCGGCGCACCCCAGGGCGAGCTGGAAGCTCTCACGCGCTTCGGCGCCCTCTTCGGGCAGGTTTTCCAGATCACCGACGACATCCTGGACGTCGAAGGTGACACGGCCGAGATGGGCAAGACGAGCGGCAGCGACCAGCGAAAGAAGAAGGCGACCTATCCGCGCATTCTCTCGATGGAGAAGAGCAAGCAACTGGCGGCCGAGCTGGTGGAGCAGGCCGTGACGGCCCTGGCGCCGTGCGAGCCGCGAGCGGCGGCGCTGATCGAGCTGGTTCGCTACCTTCCCGCCCGGCGTGCATGAGGAGTGCTTGCGGGGTTCAGCCGATGACCGGCATTTTCCGATATCAGTTAGAGGCCCCGCGCCAGCGGGTCCGCGAATGTCGATTGCAGCCATCATAGTCGCCGCCGGGAGCGGCAGCCGCCTGGGCGGTTCGCTGCCCAAGCAGTTCCAGGACCTCTGCGGCGTGCCCGTCGTGGCGCGCACGGTCTGGGCGTTCGATCGCTCCGGCGCCGTGGATCGCATCCTCGTGGCCGTGCCCGCCCGGTTTCTCGAGCATGCTCGTAACGAAGTCTTTGGCGCGGTCCAGTGGCGCGTGAAGCCCGAAGTCGTGGAGGGCGGGAAGGAACGCTGGGAGTCGGTGTCGCGATGCCTGGAGCTGCTCGACGAATCCGTGGAGCACGTGCTGGTTCACGACGGCGCGCGACCTCTGGTCACGTCCTCCTTGGTGCGACGCCTTGTCGAGCAGGTGCGCGAGAGCGGCGCCGTGGTCGCCGCCTTGCCCGAGCGCAACACCTTGAAGAGGGTCGGCCCCGGCGGGGCGATCGTCGCCACCGTCGACCGCCGCGACATCTGGGAAGCCCAGACGCCCCAGGCGTTCAAGCTCTCCACGCTGAAACAGGCCTACGCGAACGTCGTGGAGGGCGGCGACGCTCCCACGGATGATTCCGCGCTGGTCGAGCGCCTCGGCTTTCGGGTACGAGTTGTCGAAGGGGAGCCGCAGAACCTCAAGATCACGACGGAGTTCGATCTGAACCTGGCCCGAGTGCTGGTGCTCGCGATGGAAGAGGGGCGGTGACACGATGCTTTGGCGCGTGATCCGGGCCGTGCTCATCGGGGTCTTCGTCGTCGCGATAGCCGGCGGCGGGATCGGAGTCTACATGGGGGTGCGGCTCGTCAACGAACTCTCGAAGGACCTGCCGCCTGTGGGCGAGGGCGTCTACCGGCCCAAGCTCACGACGCGCGTGGTCGATCGCAACGGACAACTGCTGGCGGAGCTTCACGAGGAAGAGATCCGCAGCCGCATCGTGCCCATCTCGGAAGTGCCACGGCTGACCCGGCTGGCGTTCATCGCCGTCGAGGACGAGCGTTTCTACGATCATTACGGCATCGACCCCAAAGCGATCCTGAGGGCCGCGCTCAAGAACTTCCGCGCGGGCAGCGTCGTCGAGGGCGGCAGCACCATCACGCAGCAGCTCGCCAAGAACCGATTCCTGAAGCCGGAACGGACCTTCAAGCGGAAGGTGCAGGAGATGATCCTGGCCGTGCGCCTGGAGCGCAGCTGCTCCAAGGAAGAGATCCTGGGCCAATACTTGAACGAAATATTCTTTGGCAAGGGGATGTACGGCATCGGCAGCGCCGCGAGCTTCTACTTCGGCAAACGCGTCCAGGACCTGACGCTGGCCGAATCGGCCATCCTGGCGAGCCTGCCGAAGGCGCCGAACCGCTTCACGCCCGGGAACAACAATCAGGCATGGAAAGACCGCCAGAAGATCGTCCTCACGAAGCTCTTCGAGCAAGGCTACGTCACTCGCGAGGAATCGGCCAAGGCGATGAGCGAACAGGTCCGCTTCGCCAACGAGGTCCAGAAGGGCGGCCCGCAGAAGCCGGAAAAGGCCGAGTACTTCCTTTCGATGGTGAAGAAGAAGCTCGTGGAGACCTACGGATTGAGGCAGGTCTACACGGGCGGCTTGAAGGTGACGACCAGCCTGGACCTCAACGTCCAGCAAGTGGCCGAAAAGCACTTCCGGAGCGCCGATGCGTTCAAGGGCAAACCGATCGAGAAGTTCCCCGGGCTGCAAGGGGCGATGGTCGTGCTGGATCCGACCACGGGCGACATCCGGGCGCTGATTGGCGGGCGCGACTTCGAAGTGAATCAGTACAATCGGGCCGTGCAGGCGAAGCGGCAACCCGGTTCGGCCTTCAAGCCGTTCGTCTACACTGCGGCGCTGGGGCAGGGGCTGCAGCCCAACACGATCATCAACGACGAGCCCGTGCGCTACGAGACCACCGACCGGCGCAAGGACCGCGGTTGGGAGCCTCACAACTTCGGCGAGACCTACCACGGGCCAACGGTGCTGGCCAAGGCGCTGGCCGGCTCGTACAACATCGTGGCGGTCAAGGTGCTCGAGCAGATTGGCGTGCACAGCGTCGTGAAGCTGGCGCGCGCAATGGGCATCACGACGCCGCTGGACGCGAACCTTCCGTTGGCGCTGGGCTCCAGCGAGGTCAACCTGCT
>JACQFU010000508.1 GCA_016199905.1 Candidatus Wallbacteria bacterium | reverse complement strand
GGTAGCTGCGAGAGCGGTGAAAAGTGCTGCGAAGGATGACCGAGGCTTGAGGCCGGCGGTAAGCGGGCAGCTCCAGCATGAAGGAGGATGGGCCCTGGGCCTTGAGGAAACGCGATAGGAGGGCAGCCACGATGGTGCCGGAGGCGACGGAGGTGAGATAGATAGCGGTGAGCGCGAGGCCTCCGACCCAGGGCTTGTCGGGCGGCGTCAGGAATGCGAGAAGCAACGCGTAGACGGGAAGCCGCGCGGAACAGCTCATCAGCGGCATGATGAAAATGGTGAGCAGGCGCTCGCGGCGGTTGGGAATCGTGCGAGCGGCCATCATTCCGGGGATGGCGCAGGCGAAGCCCGAGAGCAGTGGCACGAAGGCGCGACCGTTCAAGCCGATGAGCGCCAGCGGCCGATCGACCAGGACTGCGGCCCGGGCCAGGTAACCCGAGTCCTCCATCAGTCCCAGGCCCAGGAAGAGAATGACGATCTGCGGCAGGAAGGTGAGCACGGCGCCGGCTCCCCGGCAGATGCCGTCACCGACCAGCCGGGCAAGAAAAGAGTCGGGAGCCAGCGCCGTGACGTGGTTTGCAGTCCAGTCGAAGCAGGCGCTGATGGCGTCCATTGCGGGACGAGCGATCCAGAAGACGCCCGTGAAAAGAGCGCCCATGATGAGGATGAACGCGACCAGGCCGAGGGCCGGGTGCAAGAGCACGGCATCGATGCGACGAGTGGCCGGATCGGTTTCGTGCGTGGAGGCGGCGCCCGCGGCAGAGCGCACCGCCAGCCCGACGCACGCGCGCTCGATCTTCTCGACTTCGCGATAGGCCTTCTTCACGTCCGTTGCGTCGGAATCGAGGATGCGCCTGGGAGGTGCCGAAGGGGCGGCGGCCAGGGTGGCTCGCGCGCGCGTGACCAGCTCCGGCGTGCCGGTGCCGATGCGGCCGTCCACCAGGACGACGGGACACCCAAGAGCGCTTTCCAACTTCGCGGGGTCGAGCTGGTAGCCACGACGGAGAAGCAGGTCCGACATCGTGATCGCCACGACCATCGGCATCCCCGTCGATTTCAACTGGCGGACCAGGTACAGGTGACGCGACAGCTGCGAGCAGTCCACGACGGCGATGACCAGCGCAGGCCGGTTGTGCTGGGCCTCGCCGTAGAGCGAGCGGACGGCGACCTCCTCGTCCGGCGAGCGCGGCACGAGGCTTGCGAGCCCCGGCAAGTCGATGACCTCGGCTCTCCAGCCGAGAGTCTCGCGCAAGGTGCCGATCGAGAACTCGACAGTGGCGCCGGGATAGTTTGCCGTTCGGGAGTGGCGGCCCGTCAGGGCGTTGAACAGTGTGGTCTTGCCACAGTTGGGCTGGCCCAGCAGGGCCAGGGTAGGGACTTGCTCGACAGGGGACTCGCTCAGATCAGGATGCACCGCGCTTCCTTCCGTCTCAGGGCGATGATCGTGCCCCGAAGCGAGAATGCCAGCGGGTCCCGGAAAGGCGAAGAGGCCACGAGGGCGACAGCCTGGCCAGGCGTGAAGCCCATCTCGAGCAATTGCGAGCAGGTCGAGCTGTCGCCGCGCACATCTCGGATGTGCCCCCGGAAACCCTCTTCGACGTCAGCGAGGGTCTTCTCCTGGTTCTTGGACTTCCTGTCCATCGAGCTGCTACCTCCACGCCCCGCCCGTCAGACGATATTGATAATCATTTTCAACTACGGACTTCTGGCTTGATTGTACCTCATTTCTCGCGCTTTGGCAACTCTGTGACGAAGGTCACGAAGCATGGGGGCGCCTCCATGCCGGCGAACCCGTCCCCTATGCGTCGTTTTGGTGATGCGGGTTACCGAACGTGTGCTAGAGTCGGACCTGCCGCGGCCCGTTCGGGACCGCATCCAGACGGATCCCTGCAACCAGGGAGGAGGCTTACACCCATGGCCAGCAAGAATCTCAAGCTACTCCTGTCGGCAGTCGCCTCCGGCGTGCTCGCCGGCGCCGGATTGATGTACGCCCAGGAGGCCGCTCCCGCGGCGGGCAAGGACGACAAGGGCGCGGCTGCCGCACCGGCGAAATCCGAGGGTTCCGGCAGCACGGCCTCGACTTCGGCCGCCGCCGCTTCCGACAAGCACGCCTGCAAGGGCCTCAACACTTGCAAGGGCAAGGGCGGTTGCAAGACCGACAAGAACGGCTGCGCCGGCAAGAACGCGTGCAAAGGCCAGGGTGGCTGTGCCAGCGCCGATGCCAAGCACGACTGCAAGGGCAAGAACGACTGCAAGGCCCTCGGCGGTTGCAAGACCGACAAGAACGAGTGTGCCGGCAAGAACGAGTGCAAGGCCAAGGGCGGCTGCGCCATTCCTCACAAGATGTGATACTGGTTTCGGGCGCCTCTGAGCTGCTGCCTTCGCTCGTCGTCGTGGATCGCGAGGGTTCGTTCAAGTCGTGCGGCGTCTTTCTCCTGGCTACTGACACTGCTGGCTACTGACAACTTCGGGCGCAAGTCCCGATTCGCCATGCCGCCTTCCCGCTGGAACCTTCCCAACCTGGGCGTAGGCGTCGGCCTGCGCACGGTGCACTTTCATCACGTGCTGAGTCAGAAGCCCGAGGTCGATGTCTTCGAGATCCTCTCGGAGAACTTCCTCGATACGGGCGGACGGCCCGTGTACGTGCTCGACCAGATCGCGGAACGCTACCCGGTCGTGATGCACGGCGTGTCGCTGTCCATCGGGTCGACTGCGCCGCTGGATCTCGCATACCTGAAGAAGCTCAAGGCGCTGGCCGCCCGCACCCGGGCGCGCATGGTCAGCGACCACGTTTGCTGGACCGGAGTCGCCGGCAGGAACGTCCACGATCTGCTGCCGGTTCCCTACTCCGAAGAGGCATTGACTCACATCATCTCTCGCATCCGCCAAGTCCAGGACTTCCTCGAACGCCCTCTCTTCCTGGAAAATCCTTCGACGTACCTGGCTTTCCGCTCGAGCACGATGACGGAGTGGGAGTTCCTGAGCCGCATGGCCGAGGGCGCCGATTGCGGACTGTTGCTGGACGTGAACAATGTCTGGGTCAGCGCCGTGAACAACGGCTTCGCTCCCAAGGAGTACCTGCTGGGCGTTCCCCCTTCGCGGGTCGCCTATTTTCACGTCGCGGGCCACACCAACGTCGGAACACACCTGATCGACACCCACTCCGACCACGCCATTCCCGAAGTCTGGGAGCTCTACGCGCTGGCCCACCGGCTCACCGGCGGTCGCACGACGATCTACGAGTGGGACGAAGACGTCCCTTCCTTCGACGAACTGATGGCCG